>JBJXHA010000555.1:0-16502 GCA_046160275.1 Bacteroidia bacterium
AGTTATAGTAAAAACAGCGATTCGTATGGACTTGCGAGAGAGTTTAAGAATCGTAATTTGCAAAAAAATAACGAAACAACCGCAGCAATAGATTATGCCAAACCACTCAAACATTCGCAAAAAATCGGTTTTGGGACAAAAGCTATTTTTCGCCAAAATGAAGCGAATTATGGCAATTATTTGTTAGACAGCACCTCTTCTGTTTACCAAATTAACCCAGCCTTGAGCAATGAATTTACCTATCAACAAGGGATTTATGCCGCTTATGGCGAATACAGTGTAGAGATAAAAAAATGGACGATTAAGCCGGGCGTAAGGGTGGAGCATACACGCGTAAACGGGGATTTTAGAACTTCAGACACGCTCATTCGTTTTCAATATACAAACCTAATTCCTGCATTTTCAGTGATTTACAAAATGAATCCTACCCAAAACCTGAAATTGGCGTATAACAAACGCCTACAACGTCCAGGGCTTTGGTACTTAAATCCTTTTGTAGATAATTCTAATCCTTTGTTCGTTTCTACGGGAAATCCTTATTTATTGCCAGAAATTGCGCATACGATTGATTTGGGTTTTAGTAAATTTGGGAATTTTGGAAACTTAAATGTATCTGTTTATCAAAATATTCAAACACAAGGAATTTCTAATTTCACCACTTTTAATGCAGAAAAAGGCAGCTCTTTTACGAGTTATTACAATATTGGAAGAACCTACGGCACAGGCTTAAGCGTAAATGTATCGGGAAAAGTAGGGAAAAAGTTCTCTTATTTTGTCAATTCTAGCGCGGAATATCAAACTTACCTCAGCACCTTTAACAACATAAAATACAAAAATTCGGGCATTATGGGAAATGGCTATGCAAGTGCAACTTATCAATTGCCTAAAGATTTTCGCATTCAAGCCAATGGAAATTTGTGGTCGGGAGATGTCAATATTCAAGGCAGAAATGGAATGTGGTATCAATATGGATTGGGGGCAGGGAAATCATTTTTCAAGAAAAAACTGACGTTAACAGTGAGTGTAAATAATTTTGTGCAAAAAAATCTTCGCTCTGTTTCTATCAGCAAAGACCCAAATTTTGAAGGAAGAAGCGAAAATCTGCAACCTGCTCGCGCTTTGCGTTTCTCCTTAAATTATAATTTTGGGGATTTGAAAGAACAGGTTTCGCGCAAAAAAGGCGTTTCTAATGATGATGCCAAAAGTGGTGGATCAAAAAAGGGTTAAATTAAAAAAGGCTAAAAAGTTAGGAACGCTTCGAAGAGTTCCTAACTTTTTACAACTACTTCTTCTCTACTTTTTTCTCACACACCGCCGCCAAATACTTGATAATGATGGTTTCTTGTTTGGCGTTGATGACTTGCTTACCTGCTTTTTTATTTGTTCCTTCTACCATCGGAGGAACAATTTTCGCCCAACCTGCCGCACTCATCGAAGTTGGATTTTTGAGGGCATGACAGGCATTACAATGCGTTTCATACAAGGTTTTGCCTTCTTTTAATTCAGCAAGGGTAGTGCCTGGATAAGCACTCGCAATTTTATCAGCATCTGCTTGTGTAAGCGCACCAATTTTAGGGCTACAAGCGATAAGTAAGCCCATTGCCATGGATAAAACGATGAAATACTTTCTCATAAGATAATTATATAAAAGGTTATAAGTAATGGAGAATTGAAAATGAATAATTAAAAATTAGGATAACTCACTCATTAACAATCATTTGTAATAGTAAAATATAATAAATTAATCTTCATTAAACACTTAACTTGAGTCATTTATTCCTCTTCCCACACAATTAATTCTGCATCTAAAGGATTTAATGTATCAATCAACAAAGTAAAAAAATCTTTTCCATATATCAAGTAAAAAGGCAAAAAATTATCAATGCGCTCTTGCAAGCCACCGCCAGGAAAAAGTTTTTGCTGCAAATTGCGAATTTGCGTTAGGCTCGTTTCATTTTTTTGTTTTTCTGCCTTAAAAATCTTTCCAAGCAAAGCCTCAAAGCCTTGTATTTGCTTCGTTTTTTCGGCAAGAACCGTTTTTTCAAGGCTTGTATCTATTTGATTTACAAGAGGTAATAACCCTTCAAAGAGCTGGTTTAGGTTTACTTTTTCCTGCTCAAAATCGAGGTTAACCGTAGCGTGTTTCGCCACATACTCCTTGAGCAACTTATCCGTATCTTGCATTAATTCTTGCCAAGTAAGCGACAACTTCTTCAATTTTTCTTGTATTATCTTAGACAAATACAAAACCGAATTTCTACGAATAAGCATGGGAAAAGGCAGGGCATGATGGGCGAATAAAGCCTTGATTTCCAGCCAATAAGCAAGTTCTCCGCCGCCACCAATGTAGGCTAAATTTGGCAAACAATATTCTTGATATAGGGTGCGAAGAATCACATTTGGGCTAAAACGTTCAGGATTTGCTTGCAATTCGGCTTGCATTTCTTCCTTTGTCCAAGCAATTTCGGTGTTAAGAACCTGAAATTTTGAGCTAGTTTCCTGCCATTCTATCCGTTCACGCAGTTGGTCAGCAAGATAAAATAGGTTGATTTCTCGCGGATAAGCCTGCGTTTTGAAGCCTAAGCCTTGCAGTTTTTCTTGCGTTGCTTGCACTAATTCCTGCGTTTTTTGTTCAAATAACTCTGAAATTAGCAAAGGTAAAAACGATTGTTTCAAGGCTTTGTCATTCATATTTAGCACTAACAAACCTTCTTCTGCAAAAAGCTCGTGAATGAAAGCCTGCGTAGCCTGCTGGTAATCAGAATATTGCGTATAACATCGTTCAAGAGTCGCAAAAATAGTGGTAGCATTTTCACTTTCCCCCAATAAAACTTTTACTTGCTCCAGCGCACTTTGCAAAGTATTCGTTTTCATCAAACCAACTGCCCCTTTCTCCTCATTTTCCCACACGATTTTTTTCCCAAAAACAGTCGCATGGTTTAATTCGGAAAAATCGTGGTCTTCCACATTCATTACAAACATCGGCACAAAATGTTGCTCAGGATAAGCCGCCGCTAATTTTCTTGCCAAATGAATGGTCGAAGCGATTTTATAAATAAAATACAAAGGTCCCAAAAATAAATTGGGTTGATGTGCTGTAACAACCGTAAAAGTTTGTGCTTGTTTGAGTTGCTTGATTTGATATTGGGCTTTTGATGAGAGATTAAGTGCTTGATATTGAGTAGTTAAAGTATTTACTAAACAAGCTCTTTGCGTTTCAGAATAGTGTTTTGCTTTTTCACTTATAATTTGAGCAAAACTATCCATCGAAACAGGATATTGATAAAATGGGCGTAAAACTTCAGCTTGCGAACTATAGGCTGCATCTGTTTTGGAGAGCATCGGCACATCAGCCAATGGAAAGGTAGAAAAATTCATTTGTCAGTACATTAAGCCGCATTGAAAATAAGGATACGGTGCAAAATTAGTTACAAAGATAGGTATTTCTCGCAGCGAAACAAGTTTCTTTTCTGAGTGGATATTCTTCAACATTCCCACAAAAACAAGTATTTATTACATCAAAATCTTACATAGACAGGCAAAAACCTTACAAGTAAAAAAAACTATTACTGAAAACAAAAATATTCATTTCCTTAGTTAAACGAATTTACTTTAAGTCAAAGTATTGATTTCAGGTATTTTATACAAACTCTTACAAATACACGCTGCTGTATTTTTATTTCACACAAAAAAAACAATCACTTTTTTCGTAATTGCTTTCAAAATGGAATTTTCAAAAAGCACAACTTTGGACAAAATATATCACCTAGCCACATTTTAAGTCTTTTGTATAAAAATAGCCGCTATATTTGCAATATGAATATTGTGATGGAAACATTAAATTTTGATTCAAAAAACAACACTTAACTGTCTTTCTCACTAACCTCACTTGTTAGCCTCTTTATCCTTTCTGTCAATAGAAAGAATTTCAAATGGACTGAGCGATTCAGTCCATTTTCTTTTATTTATACGATATTATTTTTCAACATTTTGCACCATTTCCATTACGGCTTGCTGCATTTCCTCTTTGTACTTTTCGAGTACTTCTGCTATCTTTTCATCATAAGCACCCAAAATTTGTGCTGCCAAAATACCTGCATTTTTCGCACCATTCAAAGCCACCGTAGCCACAGGCACTCCTGAAGGCATCTGTAAAATAGAAAGTACTGAATCCCAACCATCTATAGAATTAGAAGACTTGACAGGCACACCAATTACAGGCAAAGTAGTAATCGCTGCAACCATTCCTGGTAGATGTGCTGCGCCGCCTGCACCTGCAATAATTACTTTTAGCCCTCTTTCGCGCGCGGTTTTAGCATATTCAAACATTCTTTCAGGCGTTCTATGTGCCGAAACGACTGTCAATTCATAAGGAATTTGAAATTTTTTGAGCATTTCTGCCGCGCCTTGCATTACACTAAGGTCGGAACTGCTCCCCATAATAATACCTACCATATTTTAAGTAGCGAATAGTTAAAATGAATAGTGAATAGTGAATAACAAAATGTCTAACAAAAGCCACTTTTACTTATAAATAATAGCGAAATTGTCTTTTTTCCAAACAAAAGTAGAAAGATAAAGCAAGACTGCCCCAAAAACCATCAATGCTGTGGCAATAAATTGGGCTTGGCTCATTTGAAAAGCATATCTATCATTTACGCGAACAATTTCAATTAAAAAACGCTCTAATCCATTCAAAATCAAATAAATACCTGTGAGCTGTCCCATAAAAGGTAAGCGAAGGCGAATCAACCAAAGAAAGATAAAAATAGCAATTCCCATGATTGCTTCATACACCGCAGTCGGATAAACAGGATTAGGCAATTCATTACAATATTCGCCAACACAGCCTTGAATTTTCACTCCTTCCGAAAGAACATTATGCGGATATTTGTACGCCCAAGCCCAATCGGGCAACCATGAAAAAGGTTTGGGTTTTAAATTTTCAATTCCCCAATCGCCATCGCCTGCAAAATGACAACCTAAACGCCCAATTCCATAAGCTAAAATGACCGTAGGGGTGATTGCATCTGCGGCAGCAAGCAAATTATGTTTTTTCTTATGTAGATAATAAATCATCGCGGCAGCAGCGCACAACAAACCACCATAAAAAGTCAAACCATCAAAAGAAAGCATGCTTCCTACGGGGTCTTTAATAAATTTGTCCCAAAATTCGAGGTTATGAAATAATTTTGCACCTAAAATACCTGCAACAAAAGCAATGGTAAAAAGCGTTCCCGAATCCTCCGCCAAACCATGATTTTCTGTAACGCTTTGAGGTTCTACATTTTCAAACTTCTTAAATTCATAAAATTTATACGCTGCCCCTATCGCCCCCAACAAAAAAGCACCTAACACAGAGCCATTGCTAGAGAGAATCGCCTCTTGCGGGTTGTCGCAAAAAATGTCATAATCTTCAAAAGCAAGCCCTAATTTGTAACCGATTGCGGCAAGGACGACAAAATTGATGAGAATATCTAGGGGTTTAACAGGTGCGTGGCTCAGGACTTGGACTTTTTGTGTCGTAAAAAAGCCTTGTAACTGCTTGCGTTTTAGCTCTTGTTGCGTAACATAATAGGCTGCCAAAAATGCAATGGCAACAAAAAAACCAAAACTTTGAATAGGCAAGCACAGGTTTGTGCCAAACACATCATTTAAAAAATCACTTACTTTTGGATACATATTTTATTTGTGATGGTGAACCACTAACTATTTACAGAAATTAATTGCCTTGATGATAGTACTTTCTTTGCAACCATTTTCAGGGCAAAACTACGAAAATTTTAATGATTTGAAAAAGAAATCCCGCTTAGCTTACTCTTTCGTGCCATTGCAATAATAGGTTTCTTTGTGATACGCTTTCTCCCAACGCGGATAGGTAAACATAACGTAAGCAGTCATTTCTTTATTTCTAAAGTGTTCACACAGTTTTTCGCCCATTCTTAGCAAATAGCGCGGCTCGGCATAATTGGCGGCTTGCGTTTCTCCCAAAAACCAAACATTCAACGAGAGGGAATTTACATCACCTTCTCCTGCGAATTTAATGTATTTTTGGGCAGTTGCAGGCAAATTTTGTGTTTCTGAGGCAGGAAAATACAAAACTAACTGCGTTTGACGACCTGCATATAAGGCGGAAGATAGATAATTATCGATTTTGTCAACAAAAGATAAGGCAGGTAAAACAATTACCAAAAACAAAAGAGGGTAATGTTTTTTGACAAAAGAAGGCGATTTTTCATCGTGTTCTTTGACATTTATCAGAAATATGGCAAGCCCCCACGCAAGGTTCCAAGGAACAACGGCAAAATTATCTCCTCGCATCAACAAGGAGAATAAAATGAAAGCGTGCATACCAATTCCTAGCCAACTTGCCCATTTTCGCGTAAAATGCCACAGCATACCGATGCCGATGAGGGCTTCAATAATACCTAAGCTATGCGCAAGCCATGGATTAGCCTCGAAAAAAGGGTAAACCCCCAGCCCTGCTGTTAGGCTTTTGAGACTAGTTTGCGCAAAAAAAGCGTTGAGTTTTTGAATCCCACTCCATAAATAAGTGCCCCCCAAAATAGCGCGAAAGGACTGCAAATGAAATACTTCTGATTCTTGGGAATATAAAAGATAAAAAATAAAAAACAGACAATGCGAATAAAGCCAAGGTTGCAAACAAGCAACATCATGTAAAACTTGAAGGCTTGTAATCAACAAATAAGCGATTAAGGCTTTGCGAAAATGCGTTTCCTCTTGTCGATAGCGGAAAAAAATCGCTCCTAACAAGCTTGCCAAAGAAGCAATAAATAAAAAAGCCTGAACATAATAAGGATAGGCAATTTCAAGACTTTGGAATGCAGACATCGCAGGGATTTGACGTATATCGGCAAGCCAAAGCCGATAACTGATGAGATATTGGCAAAATTGGCTTACTAAAATCAGATAAAGCAAACTTGTTACAGTCGTTTTTTTCATGGTGGGGTACTTGTATCTTGTACGTAATCTTAAAAAGATAATAAGGAGCATTTCTTGTAAGTAATTATCTATTAGGCGATTACAAGGTTATTTCCTAAATTACTTAAGGCATACAAATATAGCACACGAAAATGAGAAAAGCCAATCTTCCCCCTTAAAAATCGCTGCCTTTTTCTACAAGTCAAGGGCTACTAAGCAAAATTGGTAGTGGCAAAAATGTAAGGTTGTGCGGGCTGCTTCAGCTGCCCTCCATTGGCAAAAACTTCGTTTTTGCGCTGATGCGGCAGCTAAAGCAGCCGCTACAGGTTTTACTCAGCATTACCATTTGTAGGTCTACCGCAAAATTATTTCTCCTTCCTTTCTTGCAATTTCCTCCATAAAAAGACTAAAGCCGCATAAACTGCACGCTCTATGTTCATGGCTCTATCATAAAAAAAGTAATCTTGGCGAGAGTCGCAGCCTGTTTCATCGGCATAGCCTAGCCAGACATAAGGCATTTTATGCTGTTCATCGGCTTCGGCAAAACCTGTGGAAGCTATGCCTATGTCCGCCTTAAACTTTTTGCGAATTGCCTCTGCCATTGCTTGTGCTACTTCGGGCGAGGCTACGCCTTTTTCTTTGATGAGTTTGGCAGGAATTTTTAGTTGTTTGATTTTGATTTCGGTCATATAAGTTACCATTCCGCCTTTCAAAAAAGCAGAAGTTCCTCCAATCGTTACCAATTTTCCTGCAATACCTCCGCCTGTCATGCTTTCTGCAATGGCAAGGGTGAGCTTTTTTTCTGAAAAATAGGCGTTGAGTTCTTTTTCAATCGGCAATTTGCTCTCAATATAAAGGTATTTCTCCAACTCCTTGCGTATCAAACCTTTAAAACGTGTTAAAATTTCTGAGGCTTGCGTTTTCTCGCTTTGATTGCCACGAAATGTCAACTCCAACCACAAACCGTCCATTCTTGGTAAATAGGATACATCTAATTGTGGCGGAAATTGGGCTTCAATGTGTGCTAATTTATCAGCAACATCAGATTCTGCAATTCCCCAAAGTCGAAAAATATGGTTTTGAATGTATTGCGTAGTAAAATGCTGTTGAATTGCGGGAATTACTTCATATTCAAGCAAATACAACATTTCATGTGGCACACCTGGAAGCGAAAAAACGAGTTTTTTCTGCCCATTCGTATCCATTTGAAATAACATTCCTTGTGCTGTTCCTTTTAAATTAGGCAAAACCGTACAGCCTTGAGGAACAAGGGCTTGCATTTTATTTGTTTCTGACAAAACGCGCCCTCTATCGCCAAACCATTTTTCTAAACGCGCCAAAGCAGGCATATCATACACCAATTCGCTCCCAAAAAATTCTGCTAGCGTTTTTTTGGTAATATCATCACTGGTAGGGCCTAAACCACCCGAAAGAATCAAGACATCAGCTTGTGCCATTTCTGCCGCCAAATTTCCCAAAATAGCTGCTTTTGTGTCTTGAATTTCAATGCCTTTATTCAAATCTAAGCCCACTGAGCGTAGCATTTCCCCTGCCTTCGTAAGGTTGGTATTAATAATTCGACCTTTTAATAACTCCGAACCAATCGCAATATATGTAATGTTCATCGGTAATGTATAAAAATAAGTATGTTAAAGAATGTTATTTGCCATGTTCAACTTCAACCTAAACTTCGCCTTGTACGTATATGACCTCAAGTTTGCCAAGAAAAAAACGTTATTTACTGTTAGCTTTCCTAAAATAAGTTAGTAACGCTAGGTAATGTGAACAAAATAAGTTACTCATTTCAAAAGTGTATTTGCTAGATAGTCAAAATTTCACTTCTGATAAAGTTTACTGTTAATTGTTCACTGATACTAATACACAATTTCGGCAAATTATGTTTAAAAATTAGGGCAGTTTGGAAGTTCAAGATGCTTTGCGTTTTTCTACCTAGTCTTTTTTTCTTTCACTTAAATTTTCAGTTAGTTATGCAAAAAAACGTACAATTTATCCTTTTGTTTGCGAGTATTTTATCGTTTTCAGCTTGCAAAAAGCAGGCAATTAGACAGGAGGCACAGCCAGCTGCGATTCCCATTCCTGCCGCATTGGAAGATAATAAGAGAAAGCTATCCAGTTATGGGCGTAAGGAGGGATATGATTTAGTAGAGGATTTGTATCAGGAATTGTTGAAAACTTCTCCTGATTTACAACAAATTGAAGAAGAATTAGAGAAGGTTGCAAAAGAGAAATCAGAAACAGAAACTCAATGCACTCAATTTCTGAATAAATCTATCAATTATTATAGTGTTGCAAATCAAAACATTAGCTCTATTAAGGATTCAACCTTAAAAAAGAAAATGTTGGCAACGATAGCAGGGAGTGAATTTAATCACAAAAAACAAACGCTAGAATTGACGCAACTCCTCCAAAAAATGGATACCAATGTGTATAGTTTGCGGGATTATCACACCGTATTGAAAATCACGAAAACGCTACCCTTAATAGAAACCTATCAAAAAAGTAAGTTACCTGATAACAAAGGAGCGAAAGCTGTGATTCAACATCAAGAGGAATTGATGAAAAAAATGGGGAAATAAATAAAAAAAAGGTTAATCCTCTACAAAGAGGTTTAACCTTTTTCGATCATTACATTTTCAGTTTCTTGTTATTTTGCGTCACCCGAACCATCATCAAGCGAATCGTCATCTACCTCTAATTTATCAAATTCTCCGCTTTCTTTGGTCGTAGTATTTTCTAACTCTTTATCCTCTTCAGCATCATCCTCTTCAAAAAGATTGATACTTTTTGGGTCAAGGTCGGTATCATCATCTTTCACGCCTTTTGCCTCAACAAGTGGTATCGTAGGCAACAATTTCGCAAGCAAAGCCGCATTTGGCTTTAAGTTAGGATAGTGTTGCTTTTTGAGTTTGAGCAGATAATAATAAACCGATTGTGTCATTTCTACATCTGAACGCAACAGCGTTGCCGAAGGCGTGTAGGGCGCAGAATTACGATACATTTTAATCGTAGTACAATGCATACTGACTGCATAGGTATGATTTTTATAAATTAACTTCAATTCAGGCAAGAAACATTCAGGACCTTGCATTTCATCTTCGCTGTCGCTCAAATCCGACAAATTATCAATTACCTTATCTTGGTCAAGGTAAATTTTCACACGCTCTTTGTCACATTTATTTGAGAACACAATGGGAATATCTTTTTCTTCAGTTACATCTAATGCCACAAAAAACATGTGCGGCTTTTCGTCTTGAGAGGCAGTAGCACTTGCTGGAGGCGTTGCTGGCTTTGTTCCGCCGGGTTGCGCCCATAAATTAGCAGGGAAAAGCAAGACAAAAAGACCTAAAACAATCGTTATTAGAGAATATCGTTGCGTTATCATAATGTGGAATATGTTTATAATGTGTAGTGAATAAAATGAGATAATGAAAATTAAGTAAGTATTAATCGCTTAACAATCAAGTGCATAGTTTTTTCTCAAAAAGAGAGTTTGAAAGGGCAACTTGCTTGTTATGGCGCAAATATAAAACAAATTTTAGTTTTCAAACCTATTCTTCGAAAAAAAACTGAAAAATAGCCCATAAATACCTTCAACTATATGTAAAAGATAAGTAATTGATTATCTGTTTATTAGTAGATGAAATATAAGGCAAAACATTACCTTCACTTTTAACTATAAAGTTAACGAAAAATAGGGGAATTATTGTATAATAACACAAGGGAAGCATTACTGCTCCTGAAAAATCGCCCCTTGCCTAATTGCCCACAAAATATCAATGCCTTTCGTGGTTTGGTTAATGAGCGCATTGGTAAGATTTGCACCTGATAAATCCGCCTCAGTTAAATCTGTACCAATTAAATTCGTTCCCAATAAATTGGCATCTTTTAAGTCTGCGCGGCTCAAATTTGCACCTGATAAATTACTTTCAAAGAAAAACGTTTTTCTTAAATTTGCACCAGATAAATTAGCCTCACGCATATCAGAACGCCAAATTTTTGCTTTTGTGATTTTGGCAGCAGAAAGATTTGCCCCCTTAAAATGCCCTAAGCAAACGAAGGAAAAGTTAAGCGTAGCCTCCGATAAGTTTGCACCTGATAACTTTACCCCATCTAATTTTGCCCCTGTCAGATTCGCTTTAGAAAGGTTTATTCCCTGCATATTGGTTTCTGTCAAAATGGCAACCGTTAGATTACATTCATTCATTTGCGCTCCTTCAAAATTTACTCGCTCTAAAATCGCTTTTGAAAAGTTGGTAGTTGCAAGATTTGCCCCCGAAAAATCCGCATCTGAAAAATCTATGTTTGAAAAGTTTAAGCCCGAAAATGCGGTTTGCGTTAAGTTCGCATCTCTCATATTTCGCGTCCCTTCTCTTGCTGCTTGTATCCAACAATCTCTGCGTGAAGCAGAATCTTCAATACTTGGGCAGTCTTGTGCAAACATCGAAGTAAACATTATGAAAAAAACAATCAAGGAGTACAGTTTTTTGGTAAATAGCATATTGATTTTGGCAAATAAATAAAAAGAAGGAATCATTGGCAAATGTAAAAGGTATTTCCAACAATTCCATAGACATTGGAAAATTTTGTGTAAAAAAACAGCTCTTACAGGCAAATATGCGCAGTAAGAGCTGTTTTTATAGTTAAAGTATGTCTTTTTATTTTACTTTTTCAATCGCTGCCAAAGGCTGCAATACTTTGCCTACTTTGCGGCTATCAGCTCCTACTTTTGCCGTAGATTCTAATACTTGATAGGCTTCCGTTGCAGTAATTTCAGGTTGAAGGCTGCGAAGTATCCCTACCAAACCTGCTGCAATTGGGGTAGCCATAGAAGTTCCATTCCAAGATTGATAACTGTTGCCAGGCGTAGCAGAAAGAATATTTACCCCAGGAGAGGCGATAGGCATTTTTAAAGAAGTGTTGGTATTAGAAAAAGTCGCTTTGCGGAAATTTTCATCAACAGCAGCTACTGAAATTACCCCTTCAATGTTAGCAGGTGAATAACGAATTGCATCTTGGTTGCTATTGCCTGCCGCAGCGAGTACAATTACCTTTTTTTTCAAGGCATATTTTACCGCATCGCTCATCACTTTGGGTGCGCCAAAAGGAGAAAATCCTCCTAAAGACATAGAAATTACATCTGCACCGTCATCTGTGGCGTTGATAATAACTTGGGCAATCTGCTCGTGCGTACCAGAGCCGTTTTCACTCAACGCGGCATATCCCCAAACTTCCAAAAACTTCCCTTCCCAATTCATAGAACCTACCCCAATTTTATTGTTGGTAGCAGCCGCAGCAAGGGCAGCGCAGTGTGTTCCATGTCCATGAAAATCGCTATTGGCAGGGCTTTTCCCAAAAGTTTCGCCCAAATCCTCGTGTTTGCTATCTACACCTGTATCTAAAATGGCTACTTTTGCTTTTTTCTTAGGAGAAATGCTCGAAAGTAATTCATAAATTTTATCGTATTCCAATTTTTCTGCAAACCATTGATTTTTCAAATAAGGGTCATTTGCCTTATAAGATACTGTTGCTTCAAAATTTGCTTTTGAAGGTTGTGGGTCATCTAATTTCACTACCGTATTCGGTTCAATGTTGTCCACATTTTCCGCATTAGCTGTTAATTCTACTTTTAAGGGAACAGCATAGTGTTCGCCCACAGACACCAAATAATATTGTGCAAGATCGGCATCTTCTGTAAGGTCGACTTCAGGAAAGGCTTTTTCGTAACTTGCATGGTATTTTTTCAAAGTGGCATCAAGTTCTGAAATGGTATCATCGGGTCCAATTTCCAACAACATTTCCACTTGTTTGTCATTTCCTTTTAATTTATCCAACAAAACATCTAATCCTTTGCCAAAAAGGTAAATCACACCCGAAAGAATCAAGGCAATCAAACCAGGCACCCAATAAATTTTAGCTTGTTGTTTATGATGACTCAAATAACCCGCATCAATCAATAAACCTATCCCAAAATTGAGTAAAGCCGTAGTTACCCTGTCAAAAAATAGTCCCCAAAAGGAGTCATTTTCACCCAAAGGCACAACATCAACCACACAAGCTTCAGGCAAGAAAACATTAAACAAAATCGCCACTGCCATGAGCAAAATTGCGGGAAGTGGGCGAAACTGCTTACCACGTTCGCGGTTAACCATGCCCTTGCCCCAAAAAAGAAAGGCAACAATGACCAAAACGGGGCCGATGATGTGAACGAATTTTAATTCCATTTGGCTACTCGGATTAAAAATTGAAACAAGATAAAGAAAAGATTGATGCAAAAATGCACACGATAATCAGTTTTCTACGGAAAAGAAAGGCAAAGGGTTACAATAAAGGCAGTAATTTTCGTACTTTTGTCCACAAATTTGTTGTTTTTGAAAATATGAGTACAAATACACCTCAAAACAGTATGCGAATGGCGATTGCCGTAGGAATTGGGTTTGTTGTCATTATTCTATTTCAATTCTTTTCAATGAAAAACCCGAATGCTTATCAAACCAAAATGGAGGAGTTTCGGAAGCAAAAAGATGCGCAGTTTCAAAATGCCGATGACTCTCCTTTGACCAAGGAAATGCAAGCGGATTTTAAAGGGCTAAAATATTTTCCCATTCAAGAACATTATGTAGCGCATGGAAAATTAAGCCCCAGTACTACGCAAGATACCATTCGCCTAACAACGAGTAAAGGGGAAGCGCGTAAATATTTTTTGATAGGAAAGTTGAGTTTTGAACTTTTGCAAACGCCACTTAGCGTAAATGCTTATCGCGCAATAGGCGATAAAAACACCTCGCTGTTTGTGCCTTTTTCAGATTTAACAAGCGGCGTATCGAGTTATGGCGGTGGACGTTATTTGGATTTGGTTTATACAAACAATGACGATGTAGAAATGGATTTTAACCAGGCTTATAATCCTTATTGCGTGTTTAATGCCACTTATTCTTGTCCGCTTCCGCCTGCCGAAAATCGCCTAAATGTGGAAATAATGGCAGGAGAAATGAATTATAAATAAACCCATCTTTTTAAAGTTCGGAACTCTTGAAGAGTTCCGAACTTTAAAAAAGATACACATATCACTAAAAATGAATCACTTAATTAACGAAACTAGCCCTTATTTGCTACAACACGCAAATAATCCTGTAAATTGGTATCCTTGGGGCGAGGAGGCTTTGCAAAAAGCAAAACAAGAAAATAAATTAATTCTTGTAAGCATTGGCTATTCGGCTTGTCACTGGTGCCACGTGATGGAGCATGAATCTTTTGAGAAGGAGGAAGTGGCAAAAATCATGAATGAACATTATGTATCTATCAAAATTGATAGAGAGGAACGCCCTGATTTGGACAAAATTTACATGGATGCCGTGATTTTGATGAAAAGTCAAGGCGGCTGGCCCTTAAACTGCATCGCCTTACCCGATGGCAGACCCATTTATGGAGGGACTTATTTCCCTAAAAAAGATTGGATGAATGTGTTGCTACAAATCGCAAATTTATACAGAACACAACCCGAAACGGCAAATGAATATGGCGATAAACTTTCTGATGCCATTCGCAGAATTTCGGAAGTGGAAAAAGACAATCGCCCTTTTTCGCTAAATACCGAAGATTTAGATACGATTGTGATGGAATGGCTGGCAAATATAGACGAAGAATGGGGCGGTTTTCAGGCGGAATATAACAAATTCCCTTTGCCTGTAAATTGGATTTTTTTGCTAGAAATGGTGTATTATACCCAAAATGAAGCAGCAAAAAAAGCCCTTTTGACTACGTTAAATCAACTATCGCAAGGGGGAATTTATGACCATATTGGCGGCGGCTTTGCACGTTATTCGGTGGATAAATATTGGCATATCCCACATTTTGAGAAAATGTTGTATGACAACGCACAAATGGTTTCGCTGTATGCAAATGCCTACCATCATTTTCAATTACCTCATTATAAGGAAGTTGTCTATCAAACGATTGACTTTATCGCTGATGAACTAAGCGATAAAAGTGGCGCGTTTTATTCTGCCCTAGATGCGGATAGCGAAGGCGAAGAAGGTAAATTTTATTGTTGGACATTGCAAGAAGTATTGGATTTGGAGAATATGCTTGCCGATAAAATGGAAAATGCCTTGCGTTATTTGTTTGCTTTTGCTTTGTATTATGATTTGGCGGCAGAAGGAAATTGGGAGCATGGCAAAAATGTATTGAGAACCAAAATGTCGCTTGCCGATTTTGCGCAACAACAAGATTTACCCGAAGAAAGACTGCGTGAAAATTTCGAGGCAATTCGTATGCTTCTCCTTTCGATTCGAAACAAAAGAATAAGACCAGGATTAGATGATAAATGCCTAACCGCGTGGAATGGCTTGATGTTGAAAGGATTAGCAGAGGCATATCAGGTATTTAGAGAAGAAAGATGGCTAGAAATGGCAATCAAAAACGCTACGCATTTGTGGGAAAATGTAACAGGAAGTTTGCCGAGAGCTATCAACCCTGAGGTAAAAGTAGGGGCAAGATTGTATCGAAATTATAAAAATGGAGGTGCTTCTATTCCTGCATTTTTAGATGATTATGTGAGCGTAATGGATGGATTTTTGGCTTTGTATGGCGTTACTTTTGATGAAACGTGGGTAAAGCGTGCACAATATTATTTGAATTATGTTATCCAGCATTTTTATGATGAGACCACAGGGATGTTCTTTTATACCTCCGATGGACAAGAAACGCTGATTACCCGCAAAATTGAGCAAACCGATGACGTAATTCCTGCTTCCTGCGCGATTTTGGCTGATGTATTGCAAAAATTCGCCTTATTAACGGGGGATATGAGCTACCAAGCCTTAGCAGACCAAATGTTGCAAAATGTTCAAGAGGGAATGAAAACCCAAAGCCGTTGGCACGCAAAATGGCTTTCCGTGGCTTTAAAACATTGTTATCCTCAACAAGAAGTGGTAATCACAGGCGAAAAAGCCCTTGCTTATCAACAGGAATTAAGCCAACATTATCACCCCGACCGCTTTTTTGCAGGCGCAACTCAACACGCAAATCTGCCTATCGTCAAAGATAGAATGACCGCAGCAACCTTGATTTATGTGTGCCAACAAGCCACTTGTCAGTTGCCTGTAAATACGGTAGCGGCGGCGGAAGGCTTGTTATCAACAAACTAATAATCCCTAAATGTCGTATGAATGAAAGTGTATCTGTTGATGAAGCGATAGCCAAAGGGCATAGAATGGTGAATCATCCGATAGCTATTATTGCGTTTGTAATCATAGTTACTTACTTCTTTGCTTATCAACAAATAACGGATCGTTTCCCTCCTTGGGGCATTGCCGTTGGTTTCCTACCCACTATCGTGCTTGTGGTTCTACTTGCATGGTTATATTGGAGTATTATGATCACCAAATGGAGACTTTGGGCATTTGAAAATGTTCGAAATGTCCATGAACTTAAAAAACGTGCGATTCAAGAAAAGCTGATTTGGCCCGAAGATAGTGTATTTAATAAAACTGAAATACGCAGTGCTGCGGATGTCCAAAAATGGGATTCTTTACAATATA
>JBJXHA010000556.1:0-7180 GCA_046160275.1 Bacteroidia bacterium
CTAATATTTCTCGTTTGTGGACAACTTACGAATATACCGACTATACAATGCGCGGAAAAAGCGAGTTGCAAAAAGATTTGAGTCAGCGCAAAAGCGGTTTGGACAAAGAATATGCTTTTCGTTGGAGTTATGGCGTTACCGAAACTTTCACCTTTATTATTCCTGATTATTATGGGCGCAGTTCTAACACAAATTTAGGTACAAACTGCGAATTATACAAACAAGCAGAATCCAATCCACAACTTCGCCAACAATTAGAGCAAGGTTTTAGAATGCCGCTTGACGAGATTGTGAAAAATTTGCCAACTTATTGGGGAGAGCAACCTTTTACTTCAGGTGGTACTTATTTGGGAATCGCGGTGGTCTTCTTGTATATTTTGTCCTTTTTTGTGCTAAAAAACAAGTTAAAATGGTATATTTTAGGGGTAACGATTTTAACGATTATGTTGGCTTGGGGTAGAAACTTCTTTTTGAGCGATATTTTCTTCGATTATTTCCCTTTGTATAATAAATTCCGCGCCGTAGCCATGATGTTGGTGGTAGCAGAATTTACCTTCCCTTTCATGGGCTTTTTGGCTTTGTCTGAGGTTTTGGAGAATTTAACTACGAATAAAAAAGGGTATGCTATCGAGCTTTGGGGTTATGTGTGGAAATCGGCGGCAATTTTAGGAGGCGTTTTTGTTTTTGCTTACTTGTTAGCACAAATGGGAACTTTCAAATCGGCACAAGAAATGAAAGACGCTGGCGGTTTGGCGGATTTGTTAGTGGCAGATAGAAAAGCCATGTTAGGCAAAGATGTGGCGCGTGGCTTGATGTTCTTGGCATTGACCGTAGGGCTTTTCTGGGCATATTTGAATGAAAAAATTAACCAAACGGTATTTTTGATAGCTTTAGCAATCAGCGCAAGTTTCGATTTATGGTCAATTGACAAACGCTTTTTGAACAGTGACAGTTTCGTTCCTTCTAGCCAATATGATGCACGTATTACGCAAACTACCCCTGCTGATGAGGCAATTTTGAAAGACAAAAGCCATAAGCGCGTGTTGAAATTTGGTGACACCTTTAATGATGCACACACTTCTTATTTCCATAAATCGGTGGGCGGTTATCATCCTGCAAAATTCAGACGCTATCAAGATTTGATTGAAACGGGGATTCAAACGGATATGCAAACGTTGGGTGGCGTATTGCAAAAAGGCGCAAATGATTCCACGCTAAAAACCGCTTATGCGTCTATCGGTGTGCTGAATATGCTTAACACCAAATACGTCATTTATGACCCTTCAAAACCCCCTTTGACCAATTCTTCGGCTTTGGGCAATGCTTGGTTTGTGTCAGAAGTGAAGCAAGTGAAAAATGCAGATGAAGAATTGGCAGCAATGAAAGGCTTTAATCCTGCGCAAACTGCGATAGTTGCCGATGAATTTATCAAGGAGGTGCAAGGTTTTGTGCCTGCGAAAGATAGTGCTTCAAAAATTACTTTATTGGAATATCAACCTGATAACCTAAAATACGAGGCGAATAACGCAAAAGAAGGTTTGGCTGTGTTTTCAGAAGTATATTATGGTAAAGGTTGGAATGCTTATGTTGATGGCAAACTTACCCCACATATTCGCGCAAATTATGTACTTCGCGCCATGAAATTGCCTGCAGGAAAACACAATGTTGAGTTCAAATTTGAGCCTCAATCCTATCATCAAGGCGAAAGTTATTCTTTAATTGGTTCATTAGCAACGCTTTTACTTTTCGGTTTAGGTTTGTTTATGCACTTCAAAGAGAAAAAAGAAACAGCATAGTCTATTCTATATAAGCAATAAAAAAGAGGAGTAGGATAAAACCTATTCCTCTTTTTTATTTAGTTTATTCACGTTATTTTACACGATGCCAATATTGCGTTCTACCCAAAGCAGAAACCCCAATATAGCCACGTACTTTTAATTTATCGGGACTTTCCATAGAAATATAGCAACTGTAAGTTTTGCCATTGTTAGGGTCGGTAATAGTACCGCCACTCCATTCTTTCCCGCTTTTTGAAAGCCCTGATAAAAGAATCATTCCCTTGATTTTTTTGTTTTTGCGGTAATCTGTGCATTTATCACAAATCGGGTCTTGGTCTTCATTCGGTTCGCGGAATAGCTGCTCTACAACACCATATAGTTTACCTTTATCTTCCCAAATTTTCATAATAGATTTGGGTTTACCTGTTTCATCATCTATCGTTTTCCATCTTCCAATGGGAGTTTGTGCCAAAACGCTCGTACAAGCGAAAAAACAAAGCATAAAAAAGCTGAAAAAAACTTTACTTGTCATAATTTTTTAAAATAATTAATAAGTGATATGTGTGAAATAAATTGAGATAATACAAATACGAACGAGTGAAAATCAAGTAAGTATCTCTTTGGGAGAAAAACCACAAAGTAGAAGAAGTTCTAGCACAATTTACACCAAGAAAAAGCCTTTATCCCCTAATTTTGTGTTACTTCGTGAAAAATACTTTGTGAAACTTTGTGGTGAAAAAATGCAAGTTTGATACTTTATTTTTACCTATTCCTACGATAGAACATTGATATTCTGTTCTTTGCTAAATAGCGAATCAAATACCAAAATAAAAGGCGATTGGGCAAAGATATTAAAAATATAGTAAATCTCAATAAGAGGTGTTATTTATCTTATCAAACGTGAAGTAGTAGGGTTAGTTTTGTAACACAGTGCGGTTTAGTAATGACCGCGCTAAAGTCAATTCATCTGTATATTCTAAATCTAAACCAATGGGAATACCTCGCGCAATGCTCGACACTTTTACGCCTAAGGGCTGCAATTTTTTAGATACATAAAAAGCCGTAGTATCGCCTTCAATATTGGCACTAAACGCAAAAATCACCTCTTTCGCTTCTGCCACTTTTACCCTTTCCAATAAAGAATCAATTTGAAGTTGGGAAGGCCCTATGCCTTGCATGGGGTTAATAACTCCACCAAGAACATGATATACCCCATTATATTGATGCGTACTTTCAATTGCAATGACATCTTTTGTATCTTCTACCACACAAATCGTTTGCTTATCGCGGCGCGGATGATTACAAATGTTACAAGTGTCATCATCTGATAAATTATGGCAACTTTTGCAATAACGAATGTCTTTGCGCAAAGAAATAATCGCCTCGCCCAAGCGCGTAGCATTTTCTTCCGATTGTTTTAAAATATGCAAAGCCAAGCGCAAAGCCGTTTTGCGCCCAATACCTGGTAAAGATGAAAGCTCCTGAATGGCTTGCTCTATGATTTTTGAGGGAAACTCCATGCTTTTATTTTTGTGAAAAATAAGTCGTACGTTTTATTACTTCTAAAAGGTTGTTCTTGCCCCATACGGTTTTATTCTTTTTTACTTAAAAAGTTCGGAACTCTGCAAAGAGTTCCGAACTTTTACGCTACTCCTCCTTATTCGGATTTATCGGTTTATTTCTGGGTGGTGGCGGATTTTTATGTCCTCCTCTTGGTGGTTGCTGCTTTGGCGGCTGATTTTGGGGAGGAACATTACGTTCATTCCTTGGTGGTTGCTGCTTTGGCGGCTGATTTTGGGGAGGAACATTACGCTCACTCCTTGGTGGTTGCTGCTTAGGCGGCTGATTTTGGGGAGGAACATTACGCTCATTCCTTGGCGGTTGCTGCTTTGGCGGCTGATTTTGGGGAGGAACATTACGCTCATTCCTTGGTGCTTGCTGCTTAGGCGGCTGATTTTGAGGAGGCACATTGCGCTCATTCTTTGGCGGTTGCTGCTTTGGCGGCTGATTTTGTGGCGGAACATTACGATCATTCCTTGGTGGTTGCTGCTTCGGTGGCGCGTTACGATTTTCCCCTTTGGGTGTCGCATTTTGTTGCTTTTGCCCCACTTGCTCTTTTCCCCTTGGACGATTATCACTTCCTCTGTCTTTATCTCTGCGCTTATCCCGCTTGCCATCGCGCTCTTTTTGCCTTTCTCTCGAAGAAGAGTCTATTTGTTGTCCTACCACATCAACAAAATCAAAGTTTTGTTTTTCATCACCGTCTTCCTCTGGTTTGCTATTTGAAAGCGGAGGAACTGGCTCATGGCGTTTGTTCTTTTTCATTATCTCTTTCACCACCTCAATATCCAAAGGATACCAAGTCGTTTCATCGGGATAAGAAAACCACATTTTATTTCTAAAAATGTCTGTTTTTTGCAAAACTACTTTTCCCTTTTCCGTCATCAATTCCTCAACATCTGGAAAATGTTTTAAGGCATCTCTGTACGCATCAAGTTCAAAGTTAAGGCAACATTTCAAACGCCCACATAAGCCTGAAATTTTCGCAGGATTTAGGGATAAGTTTTGGTAACGAGCTGCAGCCGTATTCACTACTTTAAAAGAAGTAAGCCAAGTAGAACAACACAATTCGCGCCCACAAACACCTAAACCTCCCACAAGAGCCGCTTCATGGCGCAAACCTATCTGCTTCATTTCCACACGAATACGAAACTCTTTTGCCAAAAGCTTAATCAATTCTCGAAAATCTACACGGTGGTCGGCAATGTAGTAAAAGGTAGCCTTTGTGCCATCACCTTGAAACTCCACATCGCTCAATTTCATGTCCAATTTCAAATCTTTGACAATCTCGCGTGTTCTCACAGTCGTTTCGCGCTCCCTATCTCTCACATCAGAAAGCAACATCATGTCGCCTTCACTTGCTTTTCGATACAGTTTTAAAATATCGTTTTCGCGTCCATTTTTTCTTTGAAACTGCAAATTTGCCAATACACCACCCAACATTACCTGTCCAATGTCGAAGCCACCTCTATCCCCTTCTACTACTACCCAATCTCCAATATTGATTCGTAAGCCATTTACATTGCGATAAAAAGATTTGCGTGTATTTTTAAATTGAATTTCGTAAATATTATCTATTTCCGTAGCATCTGGCGGAAGCATATTGTTCAACCAATCGTGGGAGTTTAATTTATTGCACCCACTCGTAGAACAACTACCTCCAGAACCGCATCCGCCGCTACCGCATTTCGCACAAGCCATGTTAATTAAGTGAAAAGTGATAAGTGAAAAGGGATAAGTGTTTGATAGTTAGGGTTTTGTTTTTGGTTATTTTCCCTACTGATGAACGATTTTATCTATATCCACTTTTACACGCGCAAAGATAGGTATTTTGCTTGGATTTATCAAGGTTACTGTTATAACTTATTCTGACCCTCTTTAAGGTGGGTGCGTTTTTTTTACCTAGTGATATGTTTATTTTGCCTTTATTTTTGCCTACGAATATTAATTTTGTAAAATGAGAACATATATTTCCTACTTTCTTTTTTGCTACATTTGTCTAAATGTGGCAATGGCACAACAGTATTATCTGCAAAGCTCACTTGTTGCCAATACCCAAAGGTCGGATCGCTTTCGCGTTATTTCTGGAACTCAAAGTATTAGCGATAATTTTAATGATCAGCAAGTCCAAGATTATTTACAATTTAGCCCAGCTTTGGGTTATGTATTTGAAAACCAAAACTTACTAGAAATTGCTTTTTTGGGTGGCTATCATACGGAAAGTTATCTAAACGAGGACGCTACTGCCATGCTCCCGATAACAGGTTTTAAGGCGCACCGCCCTCATTTTTCGACAATAGTTAGTTAGTTATTTGTATGGTTTTGATAAGAAAAAGCGCCGATTCCGCCCCTTTTTGGGTGCAAGCGCTGAAACTTTTTTTCACTATCATTTTATAGACCCAAAAACCTCTAGTTCTTTTAAGTTTAGCGATAATAAAATGGGAATGGGATTATACCTTCAAGGCAAATTACAATATTATTTTCAGCCTAATTTATGCCTTACTTTTAGCGTACCTTTTCCCCTTTTTTATGCTTTTTTGCAAACTCAAAAATCACGAAATCCTATCCTTTCTATTCGAGAACAAATTACCCGTAGCCATCATTTTATCGCTTTACCAAAGGATTATCAGGCAAGTATAGGGCTTACTTGGCAAATCATAAAAAAGGATAAGGGAAAATAAATTCTGCGAGCGTGGACGCTTCTCTAAAAAGCAAATAGGACTTTCCAAAAGTGGTTATAACGGAAGCCTTTCGCTTTAAGCGAAGGCTTCTGTATTATGTTAATGCGATTTTGTATATTAAAAACCTACATTCCCTAGCTTTGGGGGCAGCCTCATTTTATTCGTTTAAACAACTTCCTTCCTCTCAACGTTATATATGCAACATTAACACAAAATGCAGGTTGCCAACCTGTTGCTATATTTTTCCGTTAATAATAATATTTCAATTCAAATAAGTATTATCAGAAAAAATGCTAAATTTGAGCGCGAACTACTTACGATATTTTCATTATCCTTAATATTATACCGTCTTATGAGATTTTATTCTTTACTCGCATCTTTTTTCCTTTTTGCAGGAGTGGGGTTTGAAACAGCCTTAGCACAATGCAGTATAACTGATGCTACCGATTGTCAGTGTGCAGATAGCACATTGAGTAATTGCGATTTATTACCCGATATTACCGTTTCGGCTTGGGCTTTGGCTAATTATTTGGGAGGACCTACCGAGTATCCCCAAACAGGGGCTGGCGCGAATAATGGTAGGCTTCGGATTTCTGGTTCTACTCCTAACATTGGGCATGGTGCGTTTACAGTGGGTTCCACTTCGATGTGGGTGTGTGGAAATGACACACTGACAGTAAACCCAGGAACTTGCCCGAACGGAGCAGCTCCCTCTCAACTTATCAAGCAAAAAATTTACCACAAAAATGGCAACACAATGACTTACAGTGAGCGTTGGGCAGGAGCGATGACCTATCATCCTTCTCATTCGCATATGCATGTAGATGATTGGGTGGTAATGACTTTGCGTATTGAAGACATAAACGACCCCGACCCTCGTAACTGGCCTATCGTGGGTACAGGACAAAAACTGGGTTTTTGTTTGATGGATTATGGTAGTTGTAATCAATACAATGGACATTGCCGAGATAGTGCAAACAATGTATTAACTTCGCCTAACTTCCCTAACTATGGCTTGGGCGGTGGACAATATAATTGTTCTCCTGTGGAGCAGGGCATTTCTTCAGGTTATACAGATATTTATTCAGAAAACCTTGATGGTATGTGGGTTGATATTCCTCCAGGAACTTGTAATGGCGATTACTGGGTGGTAATAGAAGC
>JBJXHA010000557.1:0-8940 GCA_046160275.1 Bacteroidia bacterium
GAAAGACACCATTTTTAGAAGAAGCAAACCATAAGTTGCCACTTTTGTCTTCCATGATGCCCGCAACATTAATAGGAGGAAGCGCTTGAAACAATGAAAAACTTTGACCACCTTTGCTATCAGCGGATGGGTCATATCGGTAAACGCCGCCATGTGTGCCTACCCAAATTGTACCCGATTTGTCAACAACGATGCTTTTTCGACTTATATCTATATGGTTTAGACCATCTTTTTGATTATAATTTCTGAATGTTTTTCCATCATATTTATACACTCCTTGGTCGGTTCCAAACCACAGATTACCATTTTTATCTTCATTAATTGCATAAACAGAGGTGCTATTAAAACCATCAGGATTGGAAAAGTAGGTCAACGTTTTTACATCATACCTCACTACACCTTCGCCTAAGGTACCAAACCATAAATTCCCTTTCGAATCCTGAAAAATACTTCGGATATATTGACTAACTAAGGTAGTGTCAAAATCGGGGGGCACAGCAACCGCCTTAAAGTTTCTTATTACTGTTGGACTTGGTTTGGAAGTAATTGAGTCTTTAAGTGTGTTTGTTTTTTCTTGTCCGTCGCAGGAAGTGATAAATATGCATATCAAAAGCAGTGCATGAATTGGATTGTATAAACAGCATTTTGTCATTCGCCTTTGTTTTAGTTGAATCAAAAAAATGTTCGTTCAAAGCTATAAAGTTTTAAGTTTGAAGGTCGCCCAAGCATGACACATAACGGTTTGTAACTACCCGAAGGTCGGGTCTTTTACCACAAAATTTGATTTGAAAAACTGAAGTTTGATTAACCACTAAATTGTCTTTGGAACACGAAACCCCCTTTTTGGGTAGGTGCTGTTATGCCCCGTGCTTTCATCTTATTTGTCTTCTTTACTAAATACTATGTCAAGCACAAAAACAGGTTTAGAGTCATCAACAGGCATAACAGATATGTATGATATAGCCACTCTATAGTATGGATCAAAGTGATCGAAGATTTTTCCAATACATTTTTCTGTGCTTTTTGAGAATTGCGCTTCCCATTTATCATCTTGTATTGAACTTGTGT
Source organism: Bacteroidia bacterium (assembly GCA_046160275.1). Lineage (GTDB taxonomy): Bacteria > Bacteroidota > Bacteroidia > J057 > J057 > JBJXHA01. Next base: position 1,069 of record JBJXHA010000557.1, read on the forward strand.
CAGTGTAAATAGGATGAACCAAATTTAATAATCTTCTATACTCCATCTCAACACTGTCCTTATACGAAAAGAAATATTTACACTCTAAAAGCATAGGGTGTTTATTAAAATCTTTTTGTCCCCCTTTTTCAGTAACCAGAGCAGCATTCCCATAAGCCAATAGAACTTGTATTGAGTCAGGGTTAGATTTAATATGACCTTTGTCTGCTGTAATACCTTTGAAAAAAGTAGTGGGTGGGTAGTCATTGAAAGTAGTGTCTGTTAAAATAAATCTCTTATCCTTTATAATTACTTCACGAAGGTCTAAACGGGATTTTTCAAGAGGAAGGTTGTAAAAAATATTTTCGATAATCGGATGAACTTGTCTGGTCTGCATTGTGTCAGCCGGTTGTTTTTTTTCTTGGGTTTGTGGGTTTTTAGTCCCATAGTTACATGCTGTCATCACCAAAACTGCTGTCAAGGTCGCAACAGTTAAGATAAAAATTGTTTTCTTCATTGTCTTACCATTTTTACGTTGTCTGTTTTGTGTCAGTTGGTCGTCCTAGCATTGGGCATAACGGTTTTCGACTTGGCGATGGGCGGGTTCCCCAGCACAAATGCTCGTTCGAAGATACAAACTTTATTGAAACCGAAGACTTTTTTGGGGCACGAAACCCCGGCTATTGCAAATGTGCTGTTAGGCGTTGGCAATTTTATCAATTTTTGATTTTATAATATTTAGGTCTGCGAGTGATGCGTTAATGTCCTTGATGTCAACTACTTTTTCTATAATAATTTTGTCGTTAGTTACCTTAAAAATTGAAGGAGAGTGTACTTGAATGTCCTTGTATTGATTCATAAGTTCTACTGTCACGGAGCGTTTAATGTCACCAACCAGGTTTGGTCCATCATAATATACTTTTAAGCAATTCGAGGGTAAAAGAGGAAATATTTCTTCTTCTATAACAGTCTGCAGATCTTTTGTCGTAGCATAAAAGAATATCAATCTACCATTATTTTGCTGTCGCCAAATTTTTAAGTCTTGAATGTATCTAATGTTGTCGAAAGCATTTTTGGTAAAAGCACCGATAATTATTACTCCCAAAATTATTCTAACAGTCCCGTCATTTTTGGCTCCCCAATAGATTAGAAGCCCACCGATAAGAAATGTGATTATAGTCGTTCTGAAAATGTTGTAGAAATCTCTCATTGCTTACGCATAACGTTTTGCAGATTGGCGATGGGCGGGCTTTTCAGCACAAAAGTTAGTTCGGAGAACTGAACTTTCGGCTACCATAAAACTGTCAAGCGGAGACGAAACCCCGCCTATTGCCAATGTGCTGTTATGCCCAGTGCTTCTTTTCATTCGTTGCAATTAGTTTGTTTATTTGTTCAACTGCCTTTTCAAATCTCTCGTTCCAGTCGCCTTTTATTTCTATAATGTCAATGTTGTGGTCTGTCAAAACTTGTCGGTGTGAAAGGTCTAATAAATTTCTTTCTGCTTCACTCAATCTTGTTCCATCTTGCAAATACTCAACATCGTTATTGAGGTAAAGGTAAATATTTGCTCTATTGGAATTGTGAATGTCTGCACTTATTTCAAGTTCCTTTTCAAAGGTGAATCTTGAATAGGATTTTGTAGTGTGAATGTCGGTGTCAATAATTACAAGAGGATTGTCAGTTAAAATGATTTTGTCAATTCTCTTTGCATGTTCCGTTGCTACAAGATACAGGTCGTCAAAGCTGAAATTATTTGAGTTAGCAATAATTTCTCTTGCTGCTTCCAAAACCAAACTGCAATTGAAATGCTTTGCAAGTTTTTCTGTCAAGGTTGTCTTGCCTGTAGATTCAGTTCCCAATATCACAATCTTAATTACAAAGTCGGGTTTCACACTATCTGGTAAATATTTCCAATTAGCAAACACATCTTTACGAACCGCAGTAGCCGAAACAGGAAAATGTTTTTTAGGAATGTCAAAAGCAATGTGCTGAATATTCATAAAATAGGCAACGAAGTTGCCGTATTCTTCTGATGTAATCAGAAGCGAATAATCAGGGAATAGCTTTTTAAAAATGTCGGCCCAAATTTTTGAAACTGATTCGGAAGTTTCTGATGTGTTTGGTAATTCACTTTCTAAATAGTTAAAGGTTCTTACTTCAACTTTCTTTTCATTTTCAAATGCCTTATCAATCCATGAACTTCTAATTGTGTCGGGAATATTTTCTTTTTCGCTGCAACAAACTAAAACTGTAAGAAAGTCGCACTTGTTCAAAGCAAAATTTATCATCGCTTCATGCCCTTTGTGAAAAGGCAAATATTTTCCAAATACAAATGCTTTAGTCATTGCTCAATTGTTTTTTCCAATGATAAAGTCCGTAAGATGCTAACCCAAGAAAAATAAAATATTCAAGTGAGAGAAAGTAAATACCTTTCTTGAAATACAAAACAACACAAACCAAATCAACCGCAATCCACAAATACCAATTCTCAGTTTTCTTTTTTGCAAGCAACACTGTCGCCACAATGCTAGAAACCATTACAAACGAATCAATGTAAGGATAAGCGGCTTTCACTTTGAAATATTCGGGCAAATACAAATGAATGTTGGAGAAAAGAAAACCAGAAAGCAGAGAGAAAATAAAAATTGCTGCTGCAAGCAGCAATTTGTTTCTGAAATTTATTTCAGAAATCATTTTCTCTGCTGTGTTGGTTTTCCAGTAATACCAACCATAAATTGTAACGATGAAAAAATAAACTTGCAGAAACATGTCTGCATAAAGTTGAACTTGAAAGAACAAAATGAAGAGAAATATTTCATTCACTATTCCTGTTCCCCAAGTCAAAATGTTTGCTCTTGAAGCAAAGTAAACAGTGAACAAACCAAACAATGTTCCTATCAACTCAACATAGCTGATTGGGTAACCCCAAATTTGAAAAGCAATATTTTTTATTTCAAAGAAGTTCATCAGAAGCTATATTTTATTGAAGCATAAAAATTTGTCGGTGCTTGCACAAAATACTTTTTACTTCCGTCAAAATCTACATAGCCGTTGTTGAAATATTTTGAGTTGGTAATGTTATTTATAAAAACACAAAACTGAAAACCTTTGATATCATAATTGACTCGTCCATTCAAAAGGAAATAACTTTTCACAATTGAAGTGTTTGCAAAGTCAATGAATGACTTGTCTTGATACCTTGCAGAAACTGCAACCGAAAAACCTTTGTAAGAATAAACAGCTTCCTGATTGATGATTAAAGGCGGTGTTAGAATAGGAGTGAATACTTCCGTTTGTTCTTTGATACGACTGTAATTGAAAGAAGAATTATTGATGAGTGAAAGACTTTTGCTGACTTTGTAAGTAACGCTTAACTCAACTCCCGTTCTGAAACTCTGCTCAACTTTGTTTGTGAGAGCTAAACCATTTGGTCCAAATTTCCCGTCAAGCACAATTTCATTTTTGAAATCCATGTAGTAAAGATTCAAGTTAAAATTTAGTTTACCTGATTGGTGTCTGAAACCTAATTCCTGATTGACAACATATTCAGGCGTTTTGATAGAAACGATTGCGTTGCCTGAGCTGTCGGCTAACAAGTCATCATTTCCTCCAAACATATCGTTTCTTGTCGGCTCTCTGCCTGTGCCTCCAATGCTGTAATAGATTATTGAGTTGGGTTTTACATCCACACTCAATCCGAATTTCGGGTTGATGAAATGCCATTCCATTTTGTTAAGTGCAACGGTTCCTTTATAATCAAAGGATGAATAGCGATATTGAATGTCGGTAAAGAATGTAAACAATTTGAATGTATAATCTGCTTTTGTAAAAACACTCGCTTCATTTTTATATCCAGTGTTTTTATAAAGTTGTCCTAAAGTACTTTCACTTCCGATATGTTGGCGGTCATAAGTGTTTCCATGTATTCCTGTTGTCCAATTGAATTGTTTTTTTGAAAATGTATAATTGCTAAAAAAACCAATCAAGTTTGATTGAAAAGCATAATTATAAAGTTCACTTGTCGTAGGTAATCCTAAAAAGCCGTTCAAATTAAAATCGTAGTTGCCTTTCAAGAAAGTGTAGTAAACACTTGATTGAATTGATGAAAAATTAGTTGGCCGCCAATTGTTTTGAAGTTGTGCCAGGCATTGAGTGAACTGGTCTCTTTCATTTTTGTTAGCATTTGTTCGTCTGTCACTTGAAACTAAAGAATCCGAAACGCCAAGCCAAGCCAATTGGTTTTGTTGACGTCCAGCAAGCAAATTCATTTTCCATGTTGACTTGTCAAAGAATAAAACGCCACTAATAAAAACTGATTGTGAGTTATTTGAAGAATTGTATTTGTAACCGTCAGAATAAACTTGAGATGCTCTAACATAAAGTGCTTTTCTGTTTTTAAGTCCGCTGTTGTATTCTCCAAAAGCTCTTAAACTGTTAAATGAACCGTAACCTAAACCGAAAGTTGTTTTGGTTGAATCGTAAAGATTTGGAGAAAAAAACTGAACGCTACCACCATAACTTGCTACTCCGTTTTTAGAAGTTCCAACACCTCTTTGGATTTGAATTTTGCTTACTGAATTTAGAATGTCGGGATAGTTTGAGAAATATGCTCCTTGGTCTTCTGGTTCATTTAATGGAACTCCGTCAAGTGTCATGTTAATTCTCGTCTGGTCAATGCCTCTCAATCTGAAATAGGAATAACCTTGTGAGTTTCCTGCGTCTGAATAGTTGGTGATGGATGGAGTTTCAGAAAGCAAGAACGAAGGTTCTTGTCCTGTTGATTTTATTTTGAGGTCTTTAGAATTTATGTTCTGAAAAGTTATTGGAGTCAGCTTGTCGGCTTGATAAGTTATGATTACTTCCTGTAATGTTTTTGTCGTGTCAAGTCGCAATGTGTCTTGGGCTTTAAGTTGTATGCTGGTTAGAATTATTAAAAGGAAAAGTATAAGGTTTTTCGTCATTCTCATTTGTCATTTTGTCTGCGACTGTTTGTTTTTAAGCTGTTAGTTTGTTGGTTGCACGGTCGTCATAGCATTGGGCATAACGTTCGAGGCTTTGTGCAGTTGGGGAATTGACCAACTGTCCGCCCGGAACTGAAGCTAAATTTATAACTAAAAGCCGAAGTTTAGAACTACTGCCTGGTAGAATTCCGTCCGCCGAAACCAAGGCTTGGATCTGTACTGCCGATGATTGTTTTGACGTCAAGCCCCAATTGCACAAAACCTTTTGTTATGCGGTCGGCTTTTTTATTTTTGGGAATTACATTATAATTAAGCAATTCTATTTATTTTCAGATTCAATAGGAATTGGCTTATTGGTCTTATAGTAATTCTGTCTCGGTGTATGATTTTTGACAGTTAATTTCTCAACGTCACCTCTTGTATTTCTTGAAAATTCTATCGTTGTTACTAAGTTTTCAAAGAAAAATTTGTCTTTTTGATACGCTTTTATTTTATCTTTTGATTTCCAAGGATATTTAAAATACAATTGGTTTTCCACTAAAGTAATAAGAACTTGTTGCCCGCTCTCGTTTTCATAAACACCTGTGTATCCTTTAAGCAGCTCATTCTCTATATTTATTTCTTTATACTCAAAAGGCTTTTCAATGGCAAGAGCAGCTATTTTACTTCCAATAGCAGTTGATGAATTACAATTGCAATTAGAAAAAACAGCGACAAACACATCTTCTCTTGGCAGGTAAATGGATTGAGATATAAAACCGTCAATACTGCCACTATGCCCAATCGTAGGGCTTCCTTGAATATCTCTCAAAATCCAGCCATAACCATAATCTGTTTCAGTACCATTGGTCAATTTGTGATTTGAAAAGGCTTTATCAAGGCTTTCTTTTTTAACCAATTTAAAAGCATGAACAGCTTTATACCATAAGAATAAATCTTCTACAGTAGATTGAATTGCACCTGACGAGTAGGCTTGATTCATGTTCAAATAGGGTGCATTTACAAACCCGGTGCTATCTTTTACGTAAGCCCCCGCTCTATTTTTGACAATTTTCGTGTCGCTTCCAAAGAGTGAATTAGTCATGCCAAGCGGCTTAAAAAAATTTTCTTCAACATACTGCGGATAGGTCTTACCCGACACTATTTCGATAATATAACCAAGTAGAAAATAGCCGGAATTGCTGTAACTCCATTTCGTGCCAGGGGCAAATTCCATAGGTTTATTTTTGAAAAAGTCAATCAATTCACTTGGAGTCATATTTAAAGTCTCTATTTTCTCATAACCTTTCATGCTCGGAAAATCCGGAATGCCTGATGTATGGGTCAGCAAATGTTCGATTGTGATTTTATGCCCATTCGTTGGATAATCAACAATAAATTTGGTGATGTCGTCATATAAACTAAGTTTGCCTTGCTCCATCAATTGCAAAATCGCAATTGCAGTAAATGGCTTAGTGATAGAGCCAATTCTGAAAACGTTATCTACTTTCATAGGGATATTATACTCTAAATTAGCCATCCCAAATGCTTTATGAAAAATAATTTTACCATTCCTTGCTACCAAAGCCGTTGCTCCAGTTTCATTGGTTTTGTATTGCTCCGACAACATTTTGTCAAACTCGGCAAAGAGTTTCTTGTCATCTTTTTGTTGAGCAAAAGCAAGATTGAATAAAAGCCCAAAAGCGGGGAGTAAAATTGATTTTCTCATTTTTTTAAATTATTTCTATTCTAATGTTCCTATTTTGATGTGTTGTCTTTTAAGCTGCCGCATAACGATTTGCATGTGTTGCGCTGGCTGCGATACCGAAGTACTGAACTGCAAACCTACTACAAACTTAAAAAAGAAATCCGAACTTTCAAATTTGCACCAAACCAGCAGCTAGCGCAAACATGCTGTTATAGGGCGTTTTTTCTTGAGTTGGTCGCATTTCCATGCACATGTGTTACAATGCTAATTTATCATGTATCTGTTGGCAACTTGACTCTTCATTCTTTGTTCGTACAAATTCTATCCCAACCTGAAGCCCATAACGGTAGTCTGAATTAATCCTATCTATGGAATAACTATAACTCCCGCATTTAAGACCTTCTTCAGGCCATATCTGATCAATGATTACCTTTTCAGATGCGTTGCAGAGCAAGTCTATAGTCTTATTATAGACGTCATGCGTCCTAGCAAAACAATTGCTTAAATCAGGATTATTCCTAAAATAAATGCTTCCAAAATAATCTGGCCAGCTTTGGACAATTTTCTGATTGATATCATTAGTGCGAATTATCAAGATGTCATCAGCGCCTTGATCGATTGCCCATTCAATGGGAATAGGATCACTCCATCCACCATCCATCAAATCCAACTCTCTTACTTTTTGAGTACCTTTTGTGACAAATGGAAGTGTGCTCGATGCGACTACTATGTCGATCCAGTCTGATTCATTAGGAGATAAATAAATGGGTTTACCTGTTAGACGATTTGTAGCCACAAAATACACTGCGGTTTTTTTTAAGGTTTTCAGAGCATTAGACAAATCAAATGGAACCATTTCATTCGCTACTAACCTTAAATGATCAATATTCATGTATCCACGGTCATGAAAAAGGTACTTGGGATTGACAAATTCAGGATCGTGTGCCAAAGCTCTCATTGCCTTTATGCAAGAACCAAACTGTCGACTTACAAAATAAGAAGCCGAAATTGCACCTCCGGAAATCCCAATGATGCGATCAAAAGGATAAAACTCTAATGCGATGAAAGAATCTAAAATCCCTGCAGTGAATCCAGTGCGAAAGCCACCGCCTTGGACTATCAGTGTTTTACTCATGATTGGCGAATTTTGAAGTTGTCATTCCGTTAAATACTTTGAAAGCAATTTACATGCTTTGCCAACTGTTACTTTTATCATTGTGTTGAAACTTTAAATGCCCTATAACG
>JBJXHA010000558.1:0-7272 GCA_046160275.1 Bacteroidia bacterium
GCGCTTGGAGATTGCCCAAATCGGCAAGTTGTAACCCCTCAAAATGAAAGGAAAGCGGATAAAAATGTTGGCGAATCGCATCTGCGGATTCATCTAATCCAAACATAACCATTTCTGCTGCTTGCCAATCAGGAAAAGTTGTTTGATAAATTGAGAGGTGATTTCCCAATGCCTCTGCATCAAAAGAGGTGGGGAGCGCGAGGGGCTGAAATAGTGCTTGCATATAAATAAAAAGAATGTTTTTTTAGCGCTACTAAACCTTACTAGTGCTAAAAAAATGCAAGGCTGCTCAAAAGATTGAACAACCTTGCAGGTATTTCGACTTGATACAGAACACTTTATAGATAAAGATCTAAAAGCCTGTCTGTTTCAATTAATCTTCCCAAGAAGTGGAGAGTTCTCCGTCTTGGTCTTCCGTTTCTTTCGCCGCTTCTTCTCTACGACGGTCAAACTCATCATAATCATACTCAGGCAACAACTCCGTTTTGATGTGGTTGATGACATTGCCTAGCATATTACTGAACTTGTTAAAATCCTCTTTGTACAAAAAGATTTTGTGCTTTTCAAAACGCCCATCAATACGTTTCTTACTTTCCGTAATGGTGATGTAATAATCATCCGAACGAGTGGAGTGTACATCAAAAAAGTAAGTACGCTTGCCTGCTCTAATTTTGGTAGAATAAACTTCTTCTCTCCCTTTCATAACTTCAAAAAATTAATCTAAGAATGGAATGGGAACAAAAATAAAGATTATTATACGGATTTCCATATCTTTTTTCAAAAAATTGAAAAAAAAAGTCAAAAAAAATCCTATCTTATTGGTTATTAACTACTTGTTTTATGTGAAACAAATGTTAATTTTTTGCAACCTTCCTCTTGCGTTTTTCTCAAATATCATTCCAAATTTGAACTAAAAAAAGTTTGCGCCTTCTTTTTTTATTGACTAACATTGTGCCGAATAAAGGTAATACAAATCAATTCCCTTCTTTTCTATTTTATGCAAATCGCTTATCTTTTAATTCCTTTGGTTGCAGGCTTCGCTTCCTTGCTCACTTTTTTTTCAGGTTTTGGCTTGGGTACTTTGCTTACCCCTGTGCTGTACCTCTTTTTCCCACCCCTTGAAGCACTTGCTTTGTCGGGAATTGTACACTTATTAAATAATGTGTTCAAATTTGCTTTGGTTTATCCATCGGTAAATTATTCGTTGTTGCTTAAATTTGGCATTACCGCCATGCTGGGCGCGTGGTTAGGTGCATGGCTGATTAATCAAATGTCGGAAACTACGGTGTTATATGAATATCAGGCTTTTCAACGTACTTTTAGTGTTTCACTCATCAAGTTTTGTGTTGCCTGCTTACTGCTAATATTCGTTTTCATTGAACTATTGCCGAGCATCAAAAAATATACCTTTCCAACAGCCTATTTACCTTTTGGTGGCTTTATTAGCGGATTTTTTGGCGGTTTGTCGGGCAATCAAGGTGCTTTGCGAACGATGTTTTTAGCCAAAGTAGGTTTAACCAAAGAAGCCTTTATTGCCACAGGAATTGCGATTGCTTGCGTTATTGACATTACGCGCCTTTCGGTTTACTATCAACGTTTTCAACAATCCGACCTTACTCAACACTGGCAATTATTACTTTTTACCGTGTTAGCTGCCTTTTTAGGAGCATATTTAGGGAGCAAATGGCTAAAAAAAGCAACCCTAGACGCGGTGCAAAAAATCGTAACAGTTGCCTTGTTGTTAATTGCGCTAGGGCTTATGGCAGGCTGGGTTTAATTCATTGTTTTTGCTTTGGGTCCTGCAACTCCTGCGTTTGAATTTGCTGTGCTGGCAAGTTTTTCTTCTTGTGGGCAAATTTCAGGAATGTCTTCTGTGCTATCATCTTCTTCCCCAACCCAAATGCAAGCATATTGTTGATGAATAGATACACCTATAGCTCTCCATTTGCTTGTTTCCCAACCATTTAGGTTAGCTAGTAATTCATTATGAGAGGGGCTATTTTTCCAGCCATTGAAAGCTGCTTGGGCATTAGAGCCTGTGTTGCGATAGTGCGCACATTCGTAGGCTTGCCCTTTGTAATCGGTATATCTTAGCGGCTGATCCCACATACACCGCCCATCTTTGTCATAGTCGCAATCACTCCAACTATGCGTTAATGCGCCAAGATTTTCGGCGAGGTCATGCGTATGACGGTATGCTGTATAAGAAAGTGATTTAGAAAGTGGGATTTTTGAAAGCCCCAAAGAAACACGATAGTCATTAATAAGTTGATACAGCTTTAATTCCTCTGCCGATAAACAAAAATCGCCAGGAATCATGTACTTTTTACCATGTTCTGGCATCATGACAAAACCTGAAAATGTCAAAAACAGGAAGGCTAAACTAATAATTGATTTCATCATACAAATCATAAATGTTAAACTACAAACAAGCACCCTTCTTGCTACCTTTATCCAAAGGCGCAAAAAATATCGGCTTCGCAACTACAAGGCGCAAAGCAAAACATGAAACAAAAGGTGCTTCCTTTTGTGTGAGTTAGAATAAAATAAAAAAATAGAACCCCAATAAAAATGGATTAGTCGAAACGAATCATAAAATAAGTCGAGATATGTGTTATCGTTTGACGGTGCAAATATCTGAAAATTTTGTTAATTATGTCAAATAAATATACGTTATCGGAAATATAAGCTGTGTAATATATTTCGTTTTACTTGGGTTTTTTAATGAAACCTCCTAAAAATAACACAAAATACAGGCTGATAGGGATAATCCTGCAAGAGAGAATAATAAAAGTTATTAGAAAACAGATGTTACTTACGCTATAATCAACGTTTTGTTTTTTAATGACTTATCTACGACTAAAACTATTTATCTATTATGTTAATTGTTTTTAGCATGGAAAATAATATTGAGAAAAAGAGAAATTTGAAAAATAAATGATGAAATACTAGGAAAAAAATCAAGTATAACCTTTGTAAGTTTTTGAAAAAAAGAAACAGAATTTGCTGTAAAAACTTGTACTTTGGCTGTTATAAATCCCACTTCTGAGGGAGGAATTAACTGCTTTTTTGCTTAGTATTAGCAGTGGAAATTGAAATTTTTTCCTTTTTTTGCGGAGAAAATTAGGTTAAAGTTTTACGAAAAACGTAATAAATTCCCAAGAATGTTTCGCTAAATCGAAAACTTTCACGATTTTTGCTACACAAACGATAATTTATAAATAAATTCCATGTTAAAAAGATGTAAGTTGATAGGGGCAATTGCCTGTGGAATGTTGTTCTGTGCTGCAAGTTGCGAGAAAAAAGAAATACCGATTCCTCGTTGGAGCGAGAAACGAGTGAATGATTTATATGCCATTGATTTACCTTTTTATTTGAAGGAGGAAAAATCAATGAATGACCAAGCGAGTTTGCAATATTGCAATCCTGATTCAGGTTTATATATCGTAGGGCTAGAAGATGCAAAGGAAAATTTGGGCGAAATTCATGCGAAGAAAAAGGACATTCACGAGTATTTTTTATTTACCGAAGAGCACGCTTTTAAGGGTTCTGACAGTATGAAAGTTGATACCGCTCAGTTTTTGGAGGGTTTTTATTTTGATAATAAACCCGAAAAAATAAAAATGAAGTTAGGAGATTATGAGGTAACGCAAACTTTAAAAGATTCTACCTATCAATTATTTTACCGAATTGTTGTATTTGAAAATAAAACGCACTATGTTCCGATTGTTATTTGGCGCAATGCGTTGAAATCTTGCGAAGAATTGAAGCTAATTGATTCGATTACCAATTCTTTTAAAATGCTACCACAAAGTAAAGATATTTAAAGTGTTTTTAGAGAAGAGGCTGTATAAAAAGGTTAATTCACAAAAAACATTATTCATTTTGATTGTTTTTTATTATGTTCTACGTAAAAAGTTCGGAACTCTTCGATGAGTTCCGAACTTTTTGGACATCCCCTTCTAGGCGAAGCAAAAAAAGCAAATTCTCTTAGCCCATTTCCTGAAAATTGCGTACCTTTGCACCTTGATTTTTGCCGTTATCATAGAAGTATCTTAACCGTTTATGAATAAAAATCGTCCTGAAACTTGTTCTTTTTGTAGAAGAACACAATCCGATGTGCAGGTTCTCTTGTCTGGAATGGATGGCGTTTGCATCTGTGACATTTGTGTAGAACAGGCAAAAGCTGTTTTGGACAAGGAGTTTAATCCGCCAGAGCCAGAACCCGAAGTCGTGCCGCCTATCACCTACGTGCCAAAACCAAGAGAAATCAAAGACCATTTGGATAAATACATTATTGGACAAGATGATGCCAAGCGTGTGATTTCTGTTGCTGTTTACAATCATTATAAGCGTTTGCTTCGTTTGGAGCAAGGCATTGATGATGATGAGGTGGAAATTGAAAAAAGCAATATTTTGTTAGTAGGGCAAACAGGAACGGGCAAAACCTTGATTGCGAGAACGATTGCCAAAATTTTGAATGTTCCTTTTTGCATTGCCGATGCTACGGTATTAACAGAAGCGGGTTATGTAGGAGAAGATGTGGAGAGTGTGTTGGTGCGCTTGCTACAAGAGGCGGATTATAATGTAGAGATGGCGCAGCGTGGCATTGTCTATATTGATGAGATTGATAAAATTTCGCGCAAAGCAGACAATCCTTCGATTACAAGAGATGTGAGTGGGGAAGGTGTGCAGCAAGGTTTACTCAAATTATTGGAAGGAACAACTGCTAATGTGCCGCCGAAAGGGGGACGTAAACATCCTGAGCAAAGTTTGGTGAAAATAGATACACGCAACATTTTGTTTATTTGTGGTGGTGCTTTTGATGGATTGGAGTTGCACATTGCACGTAGAATTTCTAAACAAACCATTGGTTTTCAAGGAAAATCAGAGAAGGTAAGCGATGATTTGAACTTATTTTCTTTTATTCAACCGGGCGACTTGCGTAAACATGGTTTGATTCCTGAAATTATTGGACGTTTACCTGTAATTACCCACCTTAATCCTTTGGATAAGAAGGCATTACGCAGCATTTTGACCGAACCTAAAAACGCTATCATTCGCCAATATGCCAAAATGTTTGAAATGGACGGCATCGAAATGAAAATGGATGATGATGTGTTGGATTTGGTAGTAGAAAGAGCAGATGAATTGAAATTAGGCGCGAGGGGCTTACGTTCTGTGATTGAAGCGATTATGTTGGATAAAATGTATGACTCTCCCGATTCTGACGAAACGGTTTGTCATATTACGATAGAATATGCGCAGGAAAAGCTCAAACGATTGATGCCAACCACGGAAGTTAAAAAAGCGAGTTAGTTATAAGAGAAGAAATGTCATTTTTGTAAAAAATGACATTTCTTTGTAAAATAAAAAGTGTATTTGCTTGATAGCCAGATTTTTACTTCTGATAACTGTTTACTGTTTACTGTTAATTGTTTACTGTTGATAATCCATGAAATATTTCTCTCTGTTGGCGGTGCTTCTTGTGAGTGTTTCTGCCTGTAAAACCAAACATACCGTTAGCTCTTCCCCTGCAAAACCTGTGGAGGTCGCGCCTGTACCTGTCGTTATCTCGGATTGGAAAAGTGCTTACGAAGCCTGTCGCAAAAATAATTTGAAGTTTACTACTTATAGTGCAAACGGAAAATTATCGGCAAATGTGAATGGACAAGACCCTTTTGATGTGTCTTATCGCCTAAACATCAAAAATGATAGCATGATTTGGCTGAAAGTGACTAAGTTTGGATTAGAGGGGATGAGAGCTTTAATTACGCCACAAAAAATCCAACTGATAGATAACCTCAATTCGCAGGCTTATGTCATGGATTTTGACAAAATCGGCTCTTTGATTGGCATGACGGTAGATTTTCATACCTTACAAGATTTATTGGTTGGAAATATGCCTACTTTGACTTCAGATTCTATTCAATTTGCGGAGGAAAAAGACACTTACCGTTTGAGTTTTGTGCAAGCAGAAAGAAATTTTTTATATTGAATTGAAAAAAACAAGGAAAAGCTGCAATCTATTCTGACTGATAAGCCGAATGATACGCAAAAAGCGATGATGAAATTTGGTGATTATCAAGCAGTTCAAACCTATCAAAGCCCTTTTTCTGCTAATGTAACTTTTGCGGCAAAACAAACAGGACATTTTGAACTTACGCACACAAAAGTTTCTTTAAATGAAACGGATTTGCAGTTTAATTTTACAATCCCCGAAGACTTTAAAATATTGGATAAATAAATTTTGGAACTATGACAATTTTTGTGGTTTGTCCAAATTGCTTCATTTGCTCCTTTTGAAAATCATTGATTTTCAAGCGATGCGGCAGCTAAAGCAGCCGCTACAAGGAGCGTTCCACAAAAATTGTCAAACAACCTAAATTATTAATGAATAAGGGTTGGTATTAGATTATGTTTAAAAATTAATAAGCTCAAAATCAATGCCTTAACCAGCTCGCTAATTCAGAAGAATCTACACAAGCATAGCCTTAAAGTGTGCTTGTATAGACTCTTCTGAATGATAATAGCGTTAATAATCTACCTCCTACTTCTCCTTAAATCCCAAAGAAACCGAGTTGATACAATAACGCAAACCCGTAGGTTTAGGCCCATCTTCGAATACATGCCCTAAATGCCCGTCACAATGTTTGCAGGTAACTTCTGTGCGCTTCATACCCATCGAGTTATCAGAAATTTCGGTAACTGCATCTTTACTAATCGGTTGATAAAAACTGGGCCAGCCTGTACCCGAATCAAATTTTGTACTGGAATCAAATAAGGGTTTGCCGCAACCGCCGCAAACATATACGCCTTGTTCATGGTGATCCCAAAATGCCCCTGTAAAAGCGCGTTCAGTTCCTTTTTCGCGAAGTACATAAAACGCCTCACTCGAAAGTATTTTTTTCCATTCTTCCTCACTTTCAGGCAATTTTTCTAATGAAACCACTTCTTTTTTCTCTCCTTTTGCTTGCCCTTGCTGATGGCTACTTTTTTTCGTTTGTGCGCAAGCATTCATAAAAATAAGACAAACGAGCAAAAAACTCAAATAACGAAACATATTAAATAATGAATAGTGGATAATTAATAATGAATAATAAGTGACTGATAATAAGGAACTTATTGTTAGTCACTTATAGAGAATGTAAATGGGATAAATATTCGTAAATCTTCATAAAATTTCATATTTTTTAGCGTGGGACTTTAGTCCCACGCTAAAAAATATGAAAATCTATCCTACTTAACTTTAACCTACTAAATACTCCACTC
>JBJXHA010000559.1:0-6332 GCA_046160275.1 Bacteroidia bacterium
ACTTCTATCTATCAGGATTACTTGTGCGATATTGCCTTGCGTATTCCAAGTCAAGGGCAGGGAGCCTTCGCCATTTAAGTTTAACATTTGCCCTGCGGCATCATAGTGGAAATTTGTGGAATGCTGATTGCCTATGGTACAAGCAACGAGTTGATTGCTGCGCTCCGCTATCGTGTAATTTCGGGTGTAACCAGAGCTGGCGGTTCTGACTAATTTTGTTAGGTTATTGCTTTTGTCGTACTCATAACGCTCGGTATAGTTTTCTATGGCTTGTGCCTTATTATTGGTATAATTTGGCGTGAAACTAAGCTCACGTTCGTTAGGACTAAGGGCTGGTTCGAATCTCCCCATTTGCGCCCTTCCACCAGCAGTTGTTAACCTATACAAAGCATCGTATTGATAATAAGTTTCGGGCTCAATACTTTTATTATCAAAGTATTGCGTTGGCATTGCTTCATTTTTTTGCAAGGTTATCAATCCCGTAGGGTCATAAGTATAATCAAGTTTTTGAAGCGTTTCCGTTTTATCTCCATTTTTCCTCGTAGCACTAATTTGCGATAAATGTAAAGTCAAGGCATCGTATTTATGGTTTGTGTGGACTCCATTGCCTAAAACGACAGATTCCAGCTGCCCATTTGCATTTAATTGGCTATCCATGACAATTGTTCGCTCTTTCCCATCAATGGAAACGGTGGAGGCAATACAATTTCCCATCACCCCATATTTCCATGTAGTAACTGAACCATCAGGAAAGGTTTGGCGAACAGGTTTACCAAGTGCATTGTATTCAATGGTATTGGTAAAAAGCTCGTTTTCTAAGAAAGTATTCGCCTCTTTGATGTTGGCAGGTGTCCAGTTCGCCTCCGTTTTATACTCTTTTCGGAACTGCCTGACTTGTTGTGTAGGATAACCTTCAAAATTATAAGCAGGAGTTAACACCAAACCGCCATTATCATATACCTTAACAGGTTTGCCGATAGTATTTGCTTTTGCCTCAGTCCCATAGACTATGACCTGAATCGCTTTAGCTTCTTCATTTGGCTTCTGAACGTACTGTATCGTGGGTCGCTGTAAATTATCATATTGGTGAATGTGTTTATTTCCAAGCGCGTCCCAGCTAAATACAACATTGCCATGCACATCAGAAAAGCTCGTTATGGTTCCTGCATCGGCACTCTTAGAACATAATGCTCCTCCCGCGAGGCTGTAAAAGTGTTCAAAATTATATTTTTTAGTCCCCCCTTTCCGATTTTCCTCATAAAAGCGCGGGTCTGCCTGTTTCAATACACGCCCTTGTATGTCGTAACTTTGCCAAGTAATGAATAAAGCAGGGTTTTTACTTGCATCTATGTCATCACTTGTCAATTTGTTTTTAGCAAAGGAAATTGGCTCGGTTTTCCCTTCTGCATTGTCCTGAATTGCCAAAACTACCCTCCCTAGTGTGTCTATCACCGTGGTAGAAGGTGTGTCATAAAACTTCGCAGCTTTTTCAATAGCATCTTTTTCAATAGCATCTTTTTCTGCTGGGTTATTTTCCCAAGCTTTTGATTTATAGTAGGTTGAATCCAAAAGGGTATCATTTTCGTCAAAGTGCTGGGTTTCCCAAGCATTAAGAATGTTAGTCATACTAAAAAAACCTTTAGGGCTATGGGTACGCACAGTTCTCCCTATGGCATCATATTCGAAGGTAGTAGGTGGTGGCAATGTTTTGATTGCACGCGTTACTTCCGTCTTGTCATATTGGTAAGTATTGGAAAAATAGGGCAAATAAGCAGCGTAAACTTGCCCTTTAGCATTATAAACTACTTTACCTGAAGTTAGCCAGCGCGCTTTATTCACGTCTTTGGGGTCATTTCCAGCCCATTTTTTTGCTTCGATTACCCTTCCAAAACCATCATTATATACAATGCTTCTTTGTATCTCATCTACTTCCGCCGTTTTGAATACTTCGCGAGTAAGTGTTATACTACAAGCAGGCAACCAATTTCCGTCTTTATATGCAGGAAATTCATAATAAAAATAGCTTCCTGCTTTTTGAAGGTAAACTAATGGGGCATCTACTATATTAGCTATACTTGGTATTGCTCGTTTTACATAACTCGCCAAAGGCATATCTCCTGCTACTACTCCTTGTTTTTCATAGATCGCCGAAGCAATCACAAACCCTAGTTCATCTGTAAGCACTTCCGAAATATTTTCATTTTCGTCTATCATTTTATAAGCCGACAAGGTACGATAGTCTATTTCCGCACTATTGGTAATGGAGGTAGAATCATTTAACCGTTGTTGGGTTTTAATTAGAAATAGAGCATAATCGTCATACTCAAACGTAGTTTCTACATATAAATAGTTGTTTTTATCTACCAATTCCCAAGGCGATTGGGATTGAATGAGTTGGTAAAATTTTTCAGGCGATTTGGAGAAGTGAGAAACCTCGCTTTTTTGCCACCAATATTCATTATCCTTTACATAACCTACTGCTTTTAAGTCATCATCTTTTATTTTACCTTCATAAATGGCAGCAACATTAGTAGCATCTAATACAATGGTTTCGCTATGATGCGGTAGAAGGATACTGGGTAAATCGCTTTGGCTATTCAAAATGCTTGTTTGTTGTTCGTTATTCCAATAAATATGTTTTTGCCAAGAAAGCAAACGCGCTTGCACCGTGTCAATAGTTGGGGTATCTGAATATGAAAGAGGCTCAGAAAGAGCCGATTTTAAAGTTTCAGCAACCTTATCAAACGAAAAATATAAACCCTTCTCTATCGTTTCTAATCCTGTAATTTCAAAGGATTGATTTTCCATAAGAATCCCTAGCCAGCGCGCTTTACCATTAACATCTTGGTTAACATATTTATTAACAGAAGCACTACAATACAATTTAGACTGTTCTTCTATCAGAGGAACTCTGCGCGGGTAAACAATATGCGCAGTTTGCAGGGCTTGATTGTATTGATTTGTTTCTAACACAATATCATGGCTCACTTGCGGGTCATCTTTTTGCTGTTCATAATTTAGTCCTATACTTTCATTTGCATATACTCGAAATACTCCTTTTTGGGTAGTTGTGGCTTCTTGGGTATTAAGCACTGTATAACAAGTACTTTTTGTAAAATAAGGGCAATCGAGATGACTATTATCATACATTTCTTGGTGAATTTCTTTTCCTACTAATGCATATAATTCTTCTTGAGTTACCTCTTGATTTGTTGGTATTGAATAAAAGGGGAGAACTGGAGCCTTAGTATCTCCTTGGTAAAAACACGCTTTGGTTTTTGCCTCGTCTGTACCTGTTCCCAAATGAAACCAATATTTTTTCAAAGTAGGAGGAGGTGTGTTTTCTTGTTTCTCTAAAGGCGAGTCCCAGCAGCTTACCATACCAAACCCCAAGAATGAGTGTTCCTTGGCATCATAGTAGCCATTTCGATAGGCATATTGGTTTGAAATCGTGGCGTTACTAATATAATCTGTGATAACGGTTTTATCAATTACGATAGAGGGGAAAGGCATTTTGGTTTCCCAAGTTTGATTATTTTTTTTATCCGCCAAATAATCTTTCAAGGAGCTTTTATAGATGATATCTGTTGTTACCCCCATATTATTATTAATACTAGAAAGCAAATAGGCTTTTGATATTTGTCCTTTAACTGTATCAGCATCTCCTAATGGTGCATAGTAGTGTTCAATAGTAGGCGTATTTTTGGAAAGTACTAAACATAACCCACCATCGCCATTAATATCTGAAAATTGCAGGGTATCAAAATGAGAGTAAGTAATTCCCTCCCCAAAAAAGACATCCTTAAAAAAGGTAAAACCTTTCCCCAAATGATTTAAAAATATTTTTATTTTATCAGAATAAATCAACACTATATCTACACAACCATCACCATTAATATCTATTAAGTGTAAGCGATGTCGAAGGTCTATTTCTTCCTTTTCAATGTTAAAATTATTAATTAGAATATCTACTTTATCACCAAACTTCCCAAAACCCAAATTAGGCCAAACACTCATATTGCCTTGTACTATTTTTATTCGGTGTGCCAACCCATCACCCCAAACATCTGCAAAACCATAAAAACAATAAGGAGACTCATTGGGTTCATGTTCAAATGCTACGCTAGTTGGGTTGGGTAGAAGTTGCCTATCTTCCATTCCTTGTAAGCCCAATGAAGGAGTGTAATGAATACCTTGCTGAGAAAAGAATACATGATCTTCTCTATTATCTCCGTTCAAGTCCACAGAAACTACATTTCTCGGCACATCACTAAGGGACTGATTTTGAAAAGGAATGAAAGGCAGCGCGAAATCTGGCTGCTTATAAGCATAATATCCTCCCTCATGGTTTTGTTCTGATACGATTTGTAGGTTGCTATCAGCCTCTAAGCTCACAATATTCATAGGTAAATAAGGGTCTGTAAAACCTGTGGGTGCCTTTATGTTATAAACTACTTTGGTAAATGTCCCATTTCCTTGCGCTTCATAATAGTATAATGTATCCGCTTCGCGATAAATTATGCCAGGTATCCCTTCACCATTTAAGTCTAAAAAATGTAAAGGCACATTCAGGGGAACATTTTGGTTTCCCTCTTTTATTTGTGTGATTTTCGCAAAAGAGGGATTGCTTGCTGGGTTAAATTTTGTAAAAGCTAACTCAATGGGAGGTAGGCATTTAAAATCATAACTGGTTAAGTTTCGAGAAAACTTATAATATTTAACAGACTTTAAGGTTGTAATTGGGCTTGGAGTTGTATCATATTCAAAACAGATGCGTTGTGTAAGGCAATCTCCATTTGTTTTTGAGTCATTAATAAAGTTATGAAAAAACCAAATATTTCGTACCAAATAACGCGTTTCTATTAAAAAACCAGAACGATAACTTGTAATAATATCAGAACGGTCAAGAGGAAATTTTGTGTTATCTCCCAAATTAATACTCAATGTTTTGTTATCCAACTCTTGATAACTCACCTGCCCATAATCTACTAAGAGTTTAAATGCAAAATGCTCATTTTTCCCGTAAAAATAGTTACCATAGTGTATTTCAAATAAATAACGATTGGATTGGTTATTGGAAGAGTCAAATGACTTATAAGAATACTGAATTTTATTCCCCCTGCTGTCTGTTACGCTAGATAGCAACCATTTGTAAATCTTGTTTGAGTCTTGGGTATCATAAATTCTAGAATTTGACGAATCCCCGTAAATATAAATCGTATTATCGTTTCCCGTAACCCGCCAAGAAACATTGTTACCCGTTCCCAATTTCTCTATTTTATGGAAAGAACTTTGTACACGCTCAAAGTACACTCCCTCTAGGTTAATTGAAGGTACCAATTCTGTATTTCCATTGATACAATAAACATCGGATTCATCGTATTTTGCGAGCCTTCTATTTGTTTTGATATAGATAGAACTTTCGGATAATTGCACCCCCATTCCTAATAGCCCATTGCCACTTGAAGAACTATAATTAATAGAAAGGTGAGGAGTTAAGCCTCTTGCTTCAGGAATCTGGAGAGGAATTTCTAAAGTGGCAGTTCCTGTAAAAACATCGGCATGGAAATTTTCGTCTGCCGCTTTTACCGTTCCTCCTCCCTTCGGAAGGCTTATTGGAGGAGTATTTACTACATTTGGATAAAAAGAAGAGGTTGAAGCCATCACTGATTAAGTTAAAATACTGGTGTTGGGTAATTTGCCAATATCTTAAGAAAATTAAAAGGCAAACTACAAATAACAAACAATTTTATTTTTTCTCCCTTTCCTATTCAAACAGGCAATGAAGCCCTCAATGAACTGGCTTTATACCACCTACATTGAAACATTTGGTCGGTAAAGTACTTGGGAAATATTGACTTAAATTTTACTTACTATTCTGACAATTATAACAGCATATATGTTTTAAGCCCTGCAATATAAATAAGAATAATTTATTTATACAAATGTAATTCATGGTTTTTTTTGAAAAATAAAAATGATGAATTACATTTTGAGGGTTAATAAGTAGGGAATACTTAAAAATAAATAATGGATAATAATATTAAGCAATTTATAATCAAAGCTTTAAATGCAAATTATTTTCTTCTTTTTTTATTCACCCATACTTACTAATAAAAAACGGTAGTGGCAAAAATGTAATGCCGCTAATTTTCAGAATGTGCTTTGTTGGGCATTGATCGAAGCCGAAATGCCCAAACATAAGATGCTACATCTAAAGACCATAGTGTGGGGCAAATGCGAGAATCCCCTCCCAAAAACAAAAAACCTCCTTCCTTGCTTGATTTTGTGAGAAATTTCCTCACTTCCTCAACACCTCTATCAAATACATC
>JBJXHA010000560.1:0-9369 GCA_046160275.1 Bacteroidia bacterium
AACTTTCGCCTGAATTTAATGCAGATTCGGCATACACTTATATCGAAAAGCAACTTTCCTTTGGGCATCGTATTCCGAATCAACCTGCACATAAAAAATGCGCAGCATGGATGGTTGAGAAATTTAAGAGTTTAGGTTGTGAAGTGAGTATCCAAAATGCCACAGTAACTGCTTATGATGGCACAAAATTGCAAATTCAAAATATTATTGCTGCTACCAATCCTAAAGCTACTCGCCGAATGATGGTAGCCGCACATTGGGACAGTCGTCCTTGGGCAGACCAAGACCCCGATCCTGCAAAGCATAAAACGCCTATTTTGGCGGCAAATGATGCAGGAAGTGGGGTAGCCGTAATGATGGAAATGGCAAGAGTAATGCAAGCCAAAAATCCTGAAATTGGGGTGGACTTCTTTTTGTGGGATGCAGAAGACTATGGCAAAGGCGAAGTAGAAAATTCTTTTTGCTTGGGTTCGCAACATTGGGCAAGAAATAAACACAAAAAAGACTATAAAGCGGAATTGGGCTTTAATTTAGACATGGTAGGAGCAGATGGTGCGGTTTTTTACGGAGACCAAAAGTCAATAAAAGGAGCAGGATATTCTACCAAGAAATTATGGGAGATAGGCAATGAAATTGGCTACGGAAACTTATTTTCTTATGTAGAGTCGCCCGCTTTAATTGATGATTATATTTATGTAATGGAAATCGGAGGAGTTCCCACAACAGAAGTCATTGACCGCCGCTTGAATAGCACAACAGGTGATTTTGATTTTTGCCCCACTTGGCACACCATGAAAGATGACCTTTCGGGCATTTCTAAAACCACTTTAAAAGCCGTAGGGCAAGTTTTGTTGGAATTTGTATATAGAGAAAAACCAGCAAGTTAGCCAATAGGGTTTTACTTTTTATAAAGTAGTACAATAGGGTGAATCTACACAACTAACCTTTTGAAAGGGGAGTGTGTAGATTCACTTTGTTTTTAGTCCTTTATGGCTCTCACTTGCGTTTTTTCATAAAATAAACCTTTTATTATCAGTAAAAAAAGATGTAAATTTGCAACCGCTTATTTTTATCTTTTTGATGGATAAGGTAAAATTTGCTTTATTTTGTTTCGCGTTATCTTCAAACGATTGCATCAAACTTTTGCGACACCTACATTTTCTTTTGCTGCTTGCAAGCTGTTCAGCTCTCTTTTTTTCTGCCTGTCATTCAAGCAGAACAGAACCTCTTGTGGATAAACAAACAATATTGGCGCAGTATGGCTCGGATGTTTTGCTCCGAAATGCTGTGGTGGAGGTTGTGCCTGAGGGAATGAGTAGTGAAGATAGTGCTTCGTTTGTGAAGCAATATGTGAATGAATGGTTGACAGAAAGAGCAGTAGCAGAAGAAGCAGAAAAAAAAGTCCCTAATTTGGAGGAACAAGTAGCGGCAGAATTAAAAAATATTCGCGCGGCAATTGTCAGAAAAGCCTATGCTGAATGGCTCTCAAATCAGATAGATACGCTTGTAAATGAGGGAGATATGCAAAGTTACTATGAATCACATAAAGAGAAGTTTACGAGTACTGCAAATTACTATTTATATTTTTATGTAAAAATCAAAGGAACGCAAGCTCCTCAACTTGTTTCCCAATTAAGTAGCAATAATCCAGAAGAAATAGAGAAACTAAAAAAGTGGTGCAGCGAAAACGCGGCAACCTTTCGTCTTGACAGCAATTTCGTAGAAGAAGCAGTATTAAAGGATATCTCGCAAGGCTATTATGGCGATTTATCTCATGCCAAAATTAATACAGTGCATACCTATCGGTTTATAGATGCCAACAAACAAATTTATACCAATTATTTTCGTTTGCTGAAAATCATCAAACCCAATGAGGTTTTGCCTTATAGTGCTTGCAAGGAGCGTATTCGTGATGCGATTTTGCTACAACGAAAAAACGAAATGATTCAAGTTTCGGAACAAAATGTGTTGAAAAAAGCACAAAAAGAAGGAAAAACAACGGTCAGTAAACAGTAAAATAGTTATCAGTAAAGCAGAAGAAAATACTTTACTGATAACCGATAACTGATAGCTGATAACTGATAACTGATAATATGAAATATTTATTTTTCTGCATAAGTCTCCTTTTCTTAGGAAATTTGCAAGCACAACCTGAGATATTAGACCGCATTATGGCGGTAGTTGGAGACGAAATCATTGTGCAATCCGAAGTGGAGGCGCAATATAACTATTTGCTCACAGAGGGAAGGCAAAAAGATGATGGGACGCTGATGTGCACCTCTTTGGAACAAACAATTATCAAAAAACTGCTACTTTCTAAGGCAATACAAGACAGTATTGTGGTGAGCGATGATGAAATTACCTCAGAAGTTGATAGAAGGGTTGATGAAATTTTGCGCCGCCTAAAATCCCCCAAAGATTTTATAGAAATTACAGGAAAATCGGTTCCTCAATTTAAAAATGACATTCGTGACATCATCAAAGATGAATTGTTAGTGGACAGACAACGTACAAAAGTGTTGGCAAATGCGAATGTTACGCCCAAAGAAGTGAAGGATTTTTTTAGTGGAATCCCTGTGGATAGTTTGGGCTTGTTACCTGCCGAAGTAGAATTGAATCACATTGTGGCATTTCCGCCTCCTTCTGAGAAAAACAGAGCCGAATCGAAAAGACGCTTGACGGAAGTGCGCAGAAAAGTGATGGAAGAAAATGCGGATTTTACAGAAATGGCAAAAAAATACTCCGAAGAGCCGGGCGCAAGACAAAGCGGTGGTAATTTAGGGGATTTTGGGCGTGGTATGATGACTCCCGAATTTGAATCTGTTGTATATAGTATGCGTGTGGGCGAAGTTTCGGAAGTATTTGAAACGCCTTTTGGGTATCATATCGTAAAATTAAATAGCAGAAAAGGGGAAATTGTAAATGCTTCGCACGTTTTGATGATTCCTCAACCTGGCACAAATGGCGACTCAATTGCAATTCAGAAATTAAACAAAGCATTAGCCTTAGTAAAAAAGGATTCTATGACTTTTGAGCAAGCGGCAATTAAATTTTCAGAGGACAGAGAATCAAAAGATTGTGGGGGTTGTGTATTAAATTTGAAAAATGGCGAATTGCGTATTCCGATGAGTCAGTTGAGTTCTGAATTTTACTTTAAAGTAGATGCCATGAAAGAAGGCGAAATCTCTGATCCTCAAGAATATTTGACGCCGAATGGCAAGCGCGCTTTCCATGTTATTTATCTACGCAATAAAATCGCACCTCATGCTCCAAACATGAAAGACGATTACAAAAAAATACAAACTGCAGCCTTGCAAAGCAAACAATCCGAAGTATTTGACAAATGGCTTAAAAGCGCGAAAAAGAACGTTTATATCGAAATAAAAGAAGGTACAGAATGTTATGAAGCGTTGAAATATTGGACGGAGTTATAACCTTTTTCAATAAAATTATCTATTATCTATCTATAAAAAAATGGCACGTTACAAAGATGAAGTTGAAGCAGCAAACGCGTTAACGCAGAAATACAAAGCCTTGAAACAAGAGATTTCAAAGGTAATTATTGGGCAAGATGAAGTAGTGGACAGGTTGTTGATTGCTTTGTTTTGCAAAGGTCATGCACTTTTGGTTGGGGTTCCTGGTCTTGCTAAAACCCTACTAATTAGTACGATAGCTCAGATTTTGGACTTGAAATTTAACCGTATTCAGTTCACCCCTGACTTGATGCCAAGTGACATCGTGGGTACGGAAATTTTGGAAATAGACGATGACACCAATCGTAAATATTTCAAATTTATTCGTGGTCCTGTTTTCTCCAATATTTTGCTTGCCGATGAAATTAACCGTACACCGCCCAAAACACAAGCCGCTTTGCTTGAGGCAATGCAAGAGAAAAAAGTAACGGTGGCAGGGAAAGATTTTAAATTGGAAGAACCCTTTTTTGTATTGGCAACGCAAAACCCTATTGAACAAGAAGGAACGTACCCGCTTCCAGAAGCACAGCTTGACCGCTTTATGTTCAACATTAAAGTAGGTTATCCTTCGGTTGAGGAAGAAATCGAAATCGTAAAACGCACGACTTCTAATGCAACTGCAAAACTTAACCAAATCATTTCCAAAGAAGAAATCTTGGAATTTCAAGAGTTGGTAAGAAAAGTGCCTGTTCCTGATAATGTGGTGGAATATGCGGTAAAATTGGTAAACAAAACGCGCGTAGGTACACCTTTATTAGATGCACAAATTAAAGATATGCTCTCTTGGGGCGCGGGTCCTCGTGCTTCTCAATACTTGATTTTAGGAGCAAAAGCTGTGGCTTTGTTGCGCGGAAAATATTCCCCCGACATTGCCGAAGTAAGAGAAGTAGCGACTTCCGTTTTGCGTCATCGCATCGTGCCGAGCTTCACCGCAGAGGCAGAAGGTATTACAGCTGATGATATTATTAAGAAACTTTTGTAGGAATATTTATAAAGTTCGGAACTTTCTAAAAAGTTCCGAACTTTATAAAGACCAATTTTTATTTTTTGACTAAATTTATCATGAAAACAACACACTTTTTTTTCTTGCTCCTAGCCATTTCTATCATGGCAATTTCCTGCAAAAAAGCAGGCTGTACCGACCCTGAATCCCTCAATTATGACGAAAAGGCGAAGGAAGATGATGGTAGTTGTACTTATATTGCGGATAAGTATGTAGGGAATTATAGTATTAAGGACACTACTGTTTATTTAAACGGAAACGAAACCTATCGAACTAGTACGATTGCGATAAGTAAAATTGCAAATAATAAAATTGAAATTACAAACCTATTAACTTGCACAGGCGAAGTTCAAATGATTGTCACCCAAAGCTCGTTTGTGGGTTCTGCTCTCACTGGGGCTTGTTCGGGAGGCGTTTATACTGATTTTCAAGGTACAAGAGAGGTAAATACAAACCAATTGAGATACAGCTATCATGTATCTAACATCGGAGATACAAAAGGAGTGGCAACAAAACTGTAAATATCAGTGAACAATATAATAGTAAATAGTTATCAGAAGTAAAAATTTGACTATCAGGCAAATACACTTTTGAAATTAGTACCTTACTTGTATTGAGCTTGCCGAAATATTTTGTTCGCATTACTAAGTGTATATTCACACTTCGTACAAAGTGAATTTTCTTATTTTTTCGGCATTGAGCGTTCGTGCCGAAGAATGCTTGCTGTTTATTGATAACTAATATGGCATACACCGATTTTACTTGACTTATCAGATAAAATAGAGCTGATTACAGAGATAAAGTTGTTGGGTGTTTTTCAACAAATCATTTATTTTTATCAAATAATGAAAGCAAAACCGTTTCTTAAATGGGCTGGAGGCAAAAGCCAACTGCTTGAGCAACTAGACAAATATTATCCAAAAGAGCTCCAGAAAGGGAAAATCAAACAATATGTTGAACCTTTTTTGGGAGGTGGTGCTGTATTTTTCGAAATTTCGCAGCGATTCCAAATAGAAAAAGCCTATTTATCGGATGTAAACCCTGATTTAGTATTGGCTTACCGAATAGTTCAACAAAAACCCCAAGAATTAATTAAATTATTAAGAAATTATCAAAAACAGTATGACGAAACACCCCAAGAAATGCGTAATGATTTATTTACCTCCATTAGAAAACAATATAATTTGCAAAAAAAGAGCATAAATTATCAAGAAATAAATGAGGAGAATGTACTAAGAACGGCACTGTTAATATTTTTAAATAAAACGTGTTTCAATGGGCTTTTTCGACTTAATTCAAAAGGAGAGTTTAATGTTCCTTACGGAAAATATCCTACAACAATGATTTGTGATGAAATAAATGTTTGGGCTGTATCAAAAAAGTTGGAAAAGGCGGAAATTCATCATGCGGATTATGCTTCTTGTTTTGACAAAATAGACGAAGATAGTTTTGTTTATTTTGATCCTCCTTATAAACCAATTAGCGAAAGTGCAAGTTTTACGACCTATACAGGAGCCGTGTTTTCGGATAAAGAACAACTGGAACTAGCGCAATTTTTTAAAAAAATAGATAAAGAAAAAGGAGCGAAACTTATGCTTTCTAATTCAGATGTGCGACAAGCAAATCCAGAAAATCAATTTTTTGATGAAATATATAAAGAATATTCCATATTTCGTGTTTCTGCAAACCGTGCAATTAATTGTAAAGGTACAAAAAGAGGAAAAATAAAGGAAATATTAATTACAAACTACGCTTATGAACCACAATCCTTGGAGTTGTGTTTTAAAAAAACAGGTTCTTCAAAAGTTATTACGGAACGGTAGAATAGGCTTTAGCCTGTTCTACACAAACGCAGGCTGAAGTCTAGGTTCCTAATTACCCCGCAATAACTTTCCATGAACCAAAATTGTTTGAGCTAAGCAAGCGAGCCGAATTTTGTGTCAGACGATAGAATAAGTGCAATGGATTCGACCAAGCAGCACACAAATTTGTATCAATGACTGTGGGTCTTGGCGAAAATGCTCATTTGACTATCGTCAGATAAGCATTTTTCACAATTCAAAGAGTTACCTATAGCTCATAAAGGCAGAAAATCTTGAAATTATCTAAAATAAAAATTGATCTTTGGAGCAAGTTATTTTAGGAAGGCTACATTATCAATTATTAATTTTCTATTATTTATATTCATGTTTTTTCTAAAAAAAATAAGCTTATTGGTTGCCTTTGGCATTATTAGCTCCGCGTTATGGGCGCAAAATCTCACACTTTCGCCTTATTCTCGCTATGGCATCGGAGATATTTTCCTTTATAATAGTACAAGAAATGCAGGTATGGGAGGAATTGGGGTGGCTTCTGCAAGTGTCTTTACCGCAAATCGTTTAAATCCCGCTTCTTATACCGACATTCGCAGAACAACTTTGGATATATCGGGTTTTGCGCAATTTAGTCATTTGAGAACGAAAACCGATACGGCAACACAAAATACCGTAGGTTTCCGCGATTTGTCTTTTATCTTCCCAACCAACAAGCGCAGCGTGTTAGCACTAGGTTTTGCCCCTTACAGCGCGGCAGGTTACACAATTCAAGATAATCTTAACTTGTATGTTGATAAAGATACGATTCCTGCTTATGTCGAATACACTGCAAATGGTGGCTTGAATCAGGCGTATATTGGTTATGCCACTTCCTTTCTCAAACGCAAACAGTTGAGAGTAGGTGCAAACGCTTATTATTCTTTTGGTTCACTCAATCGAGAAGCTACGAGTGTTATCGGAAATTTAGCTTCAAATCTCATTAAAGTGAAAGAAAGTGCCGTGTTAAGTGGTGCGGGAGTTCATTTGGGCGTGCAGTATCGGGATACTTTATTTCATCGTGTTCAAAAAAATGACTCTACACCTATATTATATAGTGTGGGCTTGATTTCGGATATTAATTTTAATTTGAACGCGACACGCAATAAGTTCCTTTCTTCAGTAGGGGTTGCCACTTCTCTTGCCGTTGTGGACACCTTACAATATCAATACAAGGGAAAAGTAGCCTTACCTAATAAATATGGTATTGGTTTCGAGATATCTAGCCCAAATCATTGGGCGATTGGTACAGATGTAATTTACCAGAATTGGAAAACCTTTCAATTTTTAGATGACACATTGGGCGCATCTAATAAAATCCAAATTGGAAATGATTTTCGTTGGGCTTTAGGCGGAGAATGGACGCCAAAATGGGACGGTGATAATTATTTTCAACGCGTTACTTATCGTACAGGTGCTTACTATCATCATACTTACCTTGCTTATGATGAGAAAAATATTAACGATTTGGGCCTCTCTTTGGGAGTTAGCCTTCCGATGTCCCGCAAGAAACAAACTGTTTCAGACTTTAATACAGGACGATTTAATTTAGCGGTGGAATTAGGGCAACGTGGTACGCTGGCAAATCACCCTATGCGAGAAATGTATAGCCGTATTCGTTTTGGTATTACTATCAACGAAATTTGGTTCATGCGCAGAGAAGTAGATTAATTTTCATCAAAATAAACAATCAAGCCTCCATCATCAGCCAACAAACGCTGGTAATGGAGGTTCTTTTTGCACCAAAACGCTATTTATCTTATATAACTGCCCAAAAACAAAGAAATTTCCCTAATTTTGTAATAAAGAAGGCTAGTTCATTTGTAAATATATCAAGTTATGGTAAGAATTTATTACAGAGAAGAGGGTTATATTAAAAAAGAAACTGACGTGCGAATGTTAGGAGGCTTATCTAATATAATTTGGGTAGATTTACAAACGCCAACAGCAGAGGAAGAAGAATGGGTAGAAGCAAAATGTGGCTTGAGCTTTCAAACGCCACAAGAAGTGGTGGAAATTGAAAGTAGTTCCCGTTATTTTGAGCGAAACCATGAAATTACCGCAAATACGTACTTTTTAACATTAGAAAGGAACGCTTACCGTCAAGACCCTGTTTCTTTTATTTTAAAAGAGGAGGTTTTATTTACCTATCGAAATACAGATTTAGTCACTTTTGCCGACTTAGTAAAAAAATTAAAAGCGAATAATGCCATTTTTTCTTCAGGAATCGAAATTTTGTTGGGCTTATTTGAAACAAGAATTGATTTAGATGCCGACTTAGTAGAGAGAATATCAAGAGAAATTACACAAGCTTCTAAAATGTTAGTGGCAAGCAGTACGCCAAATGAAGAAATATTATTAACAATAAAATCATTGCAGGAAAATACAATGACCCTGCGCGAAACCATTATTGATAAACAACGCACACTTTCTAATTTACTCAAAAGCCATCTATTCCCCGATGACAAGCGTGAAAGGCTAAGAATTATTCTCAAAGATATCGCTTCTTTGTTGGAACATACCACCTTTAATTTTGAGCGACTCGAATATTTACAAGATACTTTTATGGGTTTGGTAAATTTGGAGCAAAATAAAATCATTAAAACCTTTACCGTTGTAACCATTTTTTTCCTTCCTCCTACATTAATTGCAGGGATTTTTGGAATGAACTTTCAGGAAATTCCCTTTGCTGCACATAAATTAGGCTTTTGGGGCGCAACTTTTTGTATGTTTTTTCCCTCTTTTTTAATCCTTTATTATTTCCGTAAAAAGAAATTGATAGGAGGAAAGGCTATTTAATCACACATATTGATTTGCAAACAAAAAATATGTCGCTGATAATGAATTGTTTGTTTATTTAAAATGATTCTTTTTGAAAAAAGTTCACAAAACATTTGGAGAGTACTAAAAAAAGGCGTTGTTTTGCAGCCCAATTGAGAGGAGAGGTTTAGAAAAGGGTTTGAAATGAGGCGAAAAAGTTTTTCAAAAAAAGTTGATGAAAAATTTGGTAGGTAGGAAAAAAAGCTAGACCTTTGCAGCCCAA
>JBJXHA010000561.1:0-3188 GCA_046160275.1 Bacteroidia bacterium
CACAGATTTTGTTTGTGTTCTTTTTGCGGCTTAACGCCTTGGTGGTTCAAACGCTTCCCCTACACCACTAACCCAATCCCTAATTTTTTTTTCCTCTTTGTCTTTTTGTTCTTCTAGCCAAAATTTCACTCGCCATTTGTGGTTTAAAAGATTTGCTCACGGATTTTCACAGATTTTGTTTGTGTTCTTTTTGCGGCTTAACGCCTTGGTGGTTCAAACGCTTCCCCTACAGCAAAAACCATCGCCTCCGTTGGTTCTCACGCTAACAATAATTGAGGTTCATCCTATCATGCATACGCCGAGGCTTGGCCCCATGACCAGCCGATTCTGCATAAGAAACCTATAATTTGTTTTACTTTCAATAAATGAAACAACAATATGCGCAAGTGTAGCCGCAGTTTTTTACAGCCACAATCCAAGAATGGCAGCCTCCGCTGCCTCAACTTGTGTTTCCACAATTTTGGTAACTTCTTCATTTTTTTCGCTTTTCAGAGCCCATTAATCTCCGTGAGCCACTACAAGCCGATTTTTCTTGCTCATGATTTTTACTATATAAAGTTGTTTATAATTCTTTGTCTGTCCTCATTCTCTTTATCGTTCTTATGATAAATTTCTATAACTGTTATTTTTTGTTCTGCATCGAAGTGAGCATACATTAACCTCAACTCTGAATTTACACCGCGACCCTTTAATGCTTTGCAGGCAATTCTTTTTACTTTAATGACACAGGTTTCTAAACCCAAATTATCAATACGAAAACTTAACGGTGGTCTTTCGTTGGGTTTCATTTTCAAAATTGTTTTAACCTCCATCAAATCGTCGTTTAAACTCCTGTATTTTTTTAATAGTTGTTTCAAATCTTTGTCAAACTCAGGCAGTGTATTAAATTCCATATTTTATTCATTTGTTTCATCATAAATTCTAACTGAGTAAGGCATTTCTCTGTAAAAAGCCAGTTCGTAGTTAATGTCTCTCCCTTCATCAGTTACTTCCCAGGGTAAATCTTTATGAGAGTAATCACTTATAACAGCGGCACTCCAATCACTCATTTGAAGAATAACTCTATCAATTACTTCTTTTTCGCTGGCTTTCAATGCAGTTAAATCGGCTTTCACCAAAGGCAAGTAACGAGTTTGGGGATAGCCATGATACTCTGTTTTCACTCGTTGCAACTGGCTACTATCAATCATTTGCAAAACGATATTATCTAACTTTTGTGGAACCGGCCCATAAGGCAACTTGCGATATGTTGCACCAGTTAAATGTTCTTCATACAGCTCATAATAATTGAAGTCGGAAAAATAAAGCAGTTTATAAAGTACCGTTTCGCCAGCATTTGGTTTGCCAACACAGCGTTCAAGAACATACAACAATACATTTTTAAACTTGTTTACTTGCAATGAAGGAATCGAAATTCGTTCCTCTGCCTTCTTTGATTTTGCTTCGGGTTTAGTTTCCAAATCTTTATTAGCAGAAAAATCTTTAGATACAAAATCGTCTAAAGAAAATCCTAATACCATAGATAATCTTTGAAATTCCCGCACATCAACACTTCTGTTTCCCAACTCTATTTGAGCCAAAGACGGTCTTGAAATTTTGAGACTTTTCGCCAAATCCTCTTGAGATAACCCCTTAATTTTACGAAGTTCAGTTATCCTTTCACCTATTTGCTTTTGCGACAATTTTATGCTCATATAAATTTTTTGTTTCATTTCAACAAAATGACAGTAATAATTGTTCTAAAATGAAACAAATATTTGTTTTATTTTAACGGTGTTGATCTTAGCTATTATCTCCGCCTTGGTTAGTGGCACGCGAACCAAAAGGAAAATTCTTCGGGACTTTGTATAAAACCCACAAGTTAATTTCTAAAATACACATGATGATTTTAGCGTAAAGAGTGTGCCACGAACCTTGCAGAGGTTTACTGACTGCGATTCTTTGATATTCCTCCAAATGAAAGGTTTTTTTCGAAGTCTTATTTTTAGGTAAAAAAAGATATATATGCTGTTAGCTCATTGCTTCAAACTTCTTATTCTAAAAAACCATCTGTATCTTTTTATATTTGCAGCCCATGGCACAAAAAAAATTACTTCGTTTTGCTCAAATAAAAGAGTTTGATAATGTTTTTGAATATCCGCAGCATATGCAGGGGATGTGGCGTAAACATTTTAAAAATGATGGTTCTATTATTCTGGAACTTGCTTGTGGCAGGGGCGAATATACAGTTAACCTTTCAAAACTTCATACCGACCAAAACTTTATTGGTATAGATGTTAAGGGTAATCGTATGTACATTGGTGCAAAAAAAGCGATTGACGAAAATATTTCTAATGCTGCCTTTTTACGTACGCAGATTGAAAAATTGCCTGACTATTTTCAGGAGTCGGAAGTGGATGAGATATGGATCGTATTTCCTGACCCACAACTCCGTCTTTCTAAAGCAAAGAAAAGGCTTACGCATCCCCGTTTTTTAAGGCTTTATAAAAAGGTTTTAAAACCAGACGGCGTAGTACATCTTAAGACAGATTCACCTGATCTTTACCTATTTACCAAAAAGGTTGCTGACATGGTGGGCATACAATTTTTAGCAGATACAGACGATGCCTACAACAGTTCTATCAATTCTGACGAATTAAAAATAAAAACTCATTATGAAAGTCTTGATATTGCGGGCAGCAAAAAAATACATTATGTAAAATTTAAACTGCCTGATTCTATTTTAGACATTGATGATCTTTTACAAAATAAAATTGTACACCAAGCGCAGGATGTTATAAATACTAGCGCTTAGGGTATCGAAACTTAAGAAATTGTAGCCCTTGTTGCGAAGGATTCTTCTAATTTTTTAAAAGAATTATAAAATTCAGCGGGGAAAGGTTTTGCGAAAGAGACTTTTGTTACTGGCCTATTGCAGATTAAATCTATACAAAACCATTGCATACTTTGTTCGCTCTTTTATGAATGCTTCGCAGCTATAGAGTGCCTATTACAAGATTTTGAGCAGAAATTATACTACTATTGTTTCGCTACCATTTTTTGCCATGCCAACTTTATTGTGCGTAATACAGATAAAGGAAATCAAAATCGAATATCTTATCTGGCAAAAACTTTTAGGGCCCATCGGTAGGAACAGAATTCAAAATTTGACTACTTAAGGGCATCTCTAAAAACTAAACCCACATAAG
>JBJXHA010000562.1:0-2638 GCA_046160275.1 Bacteroidia bacterium
GGGGCTGGGCATTGCCCAGCCCCTACCTGAACACGATGCAAAATAACAAATATACTATAAACCCAACTTCTACCGCCAAACTTTTCGTAAAACCACATCTTGCCCAATGTTCAGACGAATAATATACAAACCATTTTGAACATTTGACAGGTTCCAATCTAAGGAATGTTCACCTTGTTCGAGGTATTGTGTAGGAAATTCGGCTAAGGTTTTTCCTTGCATATCAATAATAGAGAAACTCACAAGGTCGCGGTTATACATTTCCCAAGAAAAAGTCATCTTATCCGCATCTAAGGCAGGCGAAGGATAAACATTGAACAAATAATCGGGTAAATCGCCAAATTGCACCCCTTCCCAGTTAGAATGTAGCAACAAACCATCGCTATACTGCAACTGAATACGGTAATAGGAAGTTCCCTCCAAAGGCATACTATCTGTAATCGCAAAAGGATTATAACCACCTGTGGAGCAAGCGGCTTCTACGCTTTGTACATTCGTAGGTTTATCGGGGGAATTGTATCGTTTTTGCCTTTGCAGGGTAAAATAATCCACGCCCTGTCCGCAAAGATATTCCCAACGAACCGTAATTACCTTTTCTTTTACATGGAAAAAAATATCACGAATTTCATCGCCTTGCGCGAAGGTGAGCAAAGGTAAAATACTCAAATACAGGAGGATAGTTATTTTTTTCATGCTTTTGATACGTTTAAAGTGGCAACTTTTGAAAAAATCCCACAATTTTAAACATAACGGCAATTTATACCAAAAAGTTCCCTAATTGTCGAATTTGTATGACCATTTCTATGAATTGTATAGGTTGTTGGGTACACTCAACTTCCTAAAATAAAAATACTTTTCCTATTTTGTCCCTTATCAAATTTCCCTTATCTTTGTCAAAAGGATAAGTGTATATTTTTTAGCAATTTTGTAACCTTTATTAGTGAAAATTCGTAAAAAACCGTATAAAATTTGCAAATTTTCACTTCAAGCGTTCTTGCTTGTCCATTTTTAAACTTGTGAGCGTCATCGTTCATGCTACCATTCTTCCAATATGAAATTAATCAAACAAATAAAACTTTCTTTTAGAGAAGGAAATTCCGATAAAGTGTATG
Organism: Bacteroidia bacterium; assembly: GCA_046160275.1. GTDB lineage: Bacteria > Bacteroidota > Bacteroidia > J057 > J057 > JBJXHA01. Next base: position 1,113 of record JBJXHA010000562.1, read on the forward strand.
AAATAGACTTGTGCGAAGCAGGTACAGACAAATATTTGGTCAATTTTCGCTTCGGCAGGCGCGGCGCAAATCTCAATGAAGGCACAAAAACGGTGAATCCTGTGGATTTGGCGCAGGCAGAAAAGATTTTTAAAGCCTTAGAAACAGAAAAGCGAAAAAAAGGCTATGCCGATGACGTGGCGGCAGAAATTCCTTCTTTTCAAGAAGTGCATAACACAGTAAAAGCCCCCAATGAAAAGGCAATTTTGAACCGTTTGGCGGCAGAGGCTTCGGGCACGACCTTAACGTTGAAGTCAAAATGGGAAATTAGTCGCGTGGTTTGGCGAGCAGGAGAATTGCGTTTGGAAGCGGCATTGCCTTATTTGTTGCGAATTGAAACACTTTGGAACACACAAAAAAACAAAGAATTACAGCTTTATTCGTTGTTATGGGCATTGGGAAGGTTGCAAAAACCCGAAGCGATAAATGTCTTGGCTTTGTATTTTAGCAATGATAAAAATTCACATAAAATTAGGAGAATTGCGGGCGAGGGCTTGTTTCACATTTTAAAAGAGGAGGAAAAAACGCAACATCAGCAACATTACCTTAATCGCTTGCCCGAAGAACTAAAAAAACACATTGAACAAGGGCAATGGGAACAAGTGAATAGTTTGGTGCGTGCCAAAATGTCGCAGCAAAAGCAAAAAGAATATGGATTTTTGACGGCTTTGTATTCGCTTTCTATGGCTTATCCGCAGCTAAAACATACCGTAGTTTCAACCTTACAACATTCAAAATTTACGCCTCCCTATTTTCGTTCGATTCGTCATATTTTCAAATTGGCGGAATTTAGAGAAGATGCGGAAGTGATGGGCTTAATTTCCTATCGTTTTGATAGTGAAGCACCTACTTTCAATATTCGCCCTAAAAAATATTGGGAAAGCCCTGCCGATTATGAGAAACATTCTACCTATGATTATCAACTTCGTGCTTATATTCAACCTGTGCAAGAGCTAAGGAAACCTGATAGCAAGCTCGCTTATTCCAATAAAACCAAGCGTTATTTGCTAAGTCGGGCGGCGCGTACTTTGAAAAAAGCGGGAACTGCAGATAGTTTGTATTATGTGAAATTAGCAACGGCAATTTTATGCAGTTATGACAAAAGCAAAGATTATGTGAGAGGATATTCCGAAAATCGCTGGCCTCGTTGGAATCGCTGGAATCGTGTCAGCATCGAGCATCCTGAATATTACAATCGCTACTTTTTGAACTATATTTTATACGGAAATCGCGAGGGCTTAAAATGGTCGGGAAGGCTTCGACGAAATTCCAGAAATTCAAGTCATTTTGCCTCCTCTGCGGTATATGGGCCATGGTGTCCATTTTCATTTAAATCAAAATAATTGGCTTTCTTTAGACAATTTTGAAACGCACGGTTGCGCTAAACAATTAACTGAAAATGTTTGGAGCATTTGCATATTTGAACCATCATTAAGAAAAGGTCATCTACCGGATAGCATTAGACACAGCATTTATAAAAAAACAGA
>JBJXHA010000563.1:0-2878 GCA_046160275.1 Bacteroidia bacterium
GAATCGCACAAGCAGAAGAACTAGTAGAAGTTCCCTTCCAAGTGAATACTTTGCCTAAAGGGATTTACTTCCTCGAATTGACAGGCAATGAAATTCATAAAGTAGAGAAAATTGTGGTGGAGTAGGTTTGTATGCTTAATACTACAAAACAGGATTTATTTCGATGAAATAATACCCATTCGATTTAAAGAAGACGTATCTATTTTAGAACCTGTTTGAGTTAAACAAATTCCCAAGCGTGGACGCTTGGGAATTTGTTTTTTTAGAGGAGCGTCCACGCTCATATATTCAAAAAATATTTATTCTAGCAGTTTCTAAGTTCTTCCTATTCATAGAATTTTTAACAAGAAACGGTGTAATAATCATTTGATTGATTGTTTTTCCTCAATATCACTTATAAATACAAAAAATCCCTATCTTTGTAAAAAAAGCACTGCAACTTCCCATGAGAAAAAAGCGTTATCCTATTAACCATCAGAATTTTGAACAAATTATCACAACTGACTTGTTTTATATAGATAAAACTTCCTATTTTATGACTTGTTAGACGAAGCAGGTTAAAAGCGAAACATTGATGAGTTTGAGTATTTTCCAAAAATAACGTATAACACCTCGAAAATCATGCGACATTTCTTTTTTTTCTTATTTCTTTTGCCAGCGATTTTAGTTGCGCAAAAAACAGGAACACCCAATGAAAATGCTCGTCCTAGCGAAGCAAATACTTATGAAAAGGTGGGGTTTCAACTTCCTGAAAAATATGAAGTATCAGACGTAAAAGCCTATTTATTAGCGCATTATCCTTTTCTCGTGCAGGAAAAGTTTCAGCTAGAACTTAGCCAAGACAAAACAAGCAAAGGTGGGCGACATCTTGCGTTTGAATTGCGTTATTTGCTAGGACAAACCGCATTACCCATCTATCAATTGGGGCTAAAAGCAAATGTAAATCGTCAAGGGAAAATCATTTCGCTTTTAAATCAAGTAGAAAAGGCGAAAAATATTCAGCAAACGCAATTTTTACCTTATACTGCGGAAGAAGAAGCAAAATTGGTTACTACTTTTTCTACTAAATATCAAGCCTATCAAACAGAGATTCATCAGGTCTTGTATTTGAAAGAAAATACCCTATACTCTGCTTATCAAGTCATTACCTTTGCCCATCAGTTTCCATTTAGCATGGAAATTATTATTTCCAATGATGGAAATACGATATTTGAGAGCTTTGATAGAGCCGCTTATCATGGGCATCATCAGGCAGCATTTGTAGGAGATACTACGGGGAAAGGATACGTTTTTTTGCCTGACCCACGTACAGGTTCACATCAAAATTATGGCGTAGTGGTAAGCGATAACAACGACCAACATCTCCCAATTTTTGACGATTTTACCTACGAATTAGACCTGAAAGACATTACTTACGATACAAATGCCGCTCTTTTTCGCTTAGATGGACCCTATGTAAAAATTGAGGACATTGACCCGACTGTGGCAATTCCTGTAACCACAACTGATGGTAATTTTTTCTATACCCGCGATGCGAATGGGTTTGAAGACGTGATGGCATATTTTCACATTGATAGTTGTCAGCGTTATATTCAATCTTTGGGATTTAACAATATGTATAATGCTCCATTGCGTGTTGATCCGCATGGCTGGGGCAATAGCGATAATTCTCATTTCATTGCAAATGGCGCAAATTCTTATTTAGGATTTGGTGAGGGAGGAGTAGATGACGCAGAAGACCTTGATGTTTTGGTGCATGAATATGGACACGCACTTTCGTATAGTGTGGCGACAAATACGAATACAGGCACCGAGCGCAAGGGGCTAGATGAAGGTTTTGGGGATTATTTGGCGGCAAGTCGTTCTTATGACATGGACACCTTTTTTTGGGCGCAAACCTACACTTGGGACGGGCATAACCAATATTGGGGCGGAAGAAATGCCGCTTCTACGGTGGTTTATCCGCCTACGGTAAATTTATATGGCAACTGGATTTATGCTTTCGGCGACATTTGGGCTTCTACCCTCATGCGGATTCGTTTTGCGGTAGGCGACACAACAGGGGACATTTTGGCTTTGCAAGAAATGTTTGGGAACTTTTCGAATATGACGATGAGAGATGCCGCGCAAATTTATCTCGATGCCGACTCTACTTTATATGGTGGAGCGCACAGCGAAATCATTCGCAAGAAATTTTGTGAGGTTTCTTTAATGATAGGAAATGATTGTATTTTTGTAGGAAATCAACCACAAATACTTGAAATTCAATGGAATCTTTATCCTAACCCCAACAACGGACAATTTCGCCTAGCTTTGCCTAATACCTCTGCCGATTATAACCTTTCTCTCCTTAATGCGCAAGGGCAAATTGTTTGGCAAAAAAAGGTACAATCTATGGAAACCATTCAAACGGCTCTCCCACAAGGAGTTTATTACGCACAATTAGTCGAAAATGGGAAGGTGGTAGGAAGGAAAAAAGTGGTAGTTTGGTAAAATTACTTATTTTGCTGAATCTATGAGATTGCCTAAAAAGGGGATTCGCTTTTGAGTGAGTCCCCTTTTTAGAACATATAAGCGTGGAAGCGCTTTCAAAAACCCAATTCCCAAGCGTCCACGCTTGGGAATTGGATTGACTCAAACAGTCTCTAAAATATAAGTACTTTATCAAAAAGTATTAAGGTTTTTAAATTATTATAAGCATCTGATAATCAATTACTTTAATCATTATCCATTATTAATTATCAATTACTTAATATAAAATTACCCAAAAGAAACTTCGTCAGTCAACTCATTCCTATCCCCTTTTTCAATAGGGAAATGCCTTTTTAGTTTAATCCCTACGGCTTTTATGCTTTCTAAAATTCCTTCCAAATAATTT
>JBJXHA010000564.1:0-5230 GCA_046160275.1 Bacteroidia bacterium
TCCCGAAGCTGCGATGATTTATGCCTTCGAAACCTACATTCAAGCTGTTTTGCAAGAGTTGGAGGGAAAAAGCTATCGTGAAGCAAATACGGCTTTGGGTAGAACTGATTTACTTGTAACTATTGGAAATGAGGAATTATTAATCGAAAGCAAAGTGTTCTCTGGTGCTTCTGTCTATAAAAAAGGAAAAAATCAACTCGCTTATTACTGCAGACATTTGGGTTTAGAACGCGGCATTTACCTCGTTTTTGTTGCCGAACATTTAATGCAAATTCACGAAGAAACGATTTTTGAAAGCATCGAAAACATCGAAGGCGTAGAAATTTACACTTACATTGTGTTATATGAAGAAGATTTACCCGAATATCGGAAGCCTATAAAAAGGAGAAATATAAAGAAAAAGTAAATCAAAATTGATAATTGCAAAACAAAGCCTTATTTTTGCCCAAAGATAACCTAGAAAGAAAGGTTGTCTTTGGTTTTATTTTTTATCAATATCAAATTCGTATGAAAAAAATTCTATCCACGATAATTTTATTCTTTGGCTCATTTTATTTTTCCTTCTCTCAAACGGCTGCGCCTGGTGTTCAGTGGGAAAAAGCCCTAGGCGGAACGGGAGATGACAAGGCTTTTTCTATTCATCATACTGCGGACAAAGGCTACATTGTGGCAGGTTATTCAACCTCCTTAGACAAAGACGTAAAGTCAAATCATGGAGATTATGATATGTGGGTGCTAAAATTAGATAGCATCGGCACAATTCAATGGCAAAAATCTTTGGGCGGAAGCAGCCGTGACGAGGCAACCGCAATCACACAAACGCTTGATGGACACTATATTTTGGTTGGTTCCACCTTCTCTACCGATGGCGATATTAAAGATAATCATGGCAGTTTTGACATCTGGGCAGTAAAAATGAATGCTACAGGGAACATCATTTGGCAAAGATGTTTAGGCGGTTCGAGCATTGATGAGGCTACAGACGTGCAAGTAACAAGAGACGGGGGCTGCATTATCAGTGGTTTTACAAAATCAACGAATGGAAATGTTGGAAATAATCATGGTTTGTATGATTTTTGGCTCGTAAAATTGAGCAGTACAGGAAATTTAGAATGGGAAAAATCTTTTGGCGGTTCTAGTGATGATAAGTGCTACTCCATAAAAACCACGATGGAAGGTGGTTTTATTGTTGCAGGACATACCAAATCTATTGATGGCGACATTTCCAATAATCATGGCGGTTTCGATGCGTGGTTGGTTTGCCTAACCAAAGATGGCGATATTAAATGGGAAAAAACGCTAGGCGGAACAGAAGATGATGGGGCTTTGTCTATTGAGCAAACCAATGACAGAGGTTTTATTATGGCAGGCTTTTCTAAATCTGATGACGGAGATGTGGAGGAAAACCGAGGTTATACCGATTTTTGGGTAGTAAAATTAAACTCAGCAGGCGGAATTGAGTGGCAAAAAACCTTGGGAGGCTTAAAATTTGACTATGCTACGGGTGTAAAACAAACAGATGAAGGCGGTTATGTTGTAATTGGGCAATCTAATTCAAGTGATGAAGACGTGAAACGTAATCATGGTGGTTTTGATTTTTGGGTAGTAAAATTAGCGAAAGAAGGGGCAATTCAATGGCAAAAAAGTGTAGGGCAAAATGAAAATGATGAGGCCTACGACATTCAACAAACCAAAGACCGTGGCTACGTCATCGCAGGTTATTCTCGTTCTAGCCGCATCAACACACGCAACGATATTCATGAAGATTATGACTATTGGATTGTGAAATTATATGGAAATCGGAAAAAAAGATATTAAAAAGTGAATAGTTAAAAATGAATAGTGAATAATCATTAAACAAGTAAATATTTGGCAATCAACCATTTAACAATAAACCATCTTCTTCATTTTTTACTTATTCATGCTTATATAATTCATTTCAGCCCAAATTTATATGTCTGACTATTTATGTAGCGTTTGGAGCTTTTTAAGGAGTTCCAAACGCTACATAAGCTACGGCACTAAGTGTGTATCTCTTTAGAAAAAACCACAAAGTAGAAGAAGTTCTAGCACAATTTGCACCAAGAAAAAGTCCTTTACTGTTAGCTTTGTGTATCTTTGTGGAAAACACTTTGTGAAACTTGGTGGTAAAAAAATGCAAACTTGATATTTTACCTATTCCTAAGTATCAGTTAATTGACAAATCCATGAAAAAAAAACTCCTCTTATTCCTTAGCTTTCAACTACTTAGCGTTTTGCTTTTTGCGCAATTAACCCAAACGATTCGCGGAAAAGTCTTGGATAAAGACACCCAAAAACCGCTAGAGGGCGCAAGTGTAGTTGTGTTGCAAACAGAACCCGCACAAGGAACTTACACTGATAATGATGGCATTTTTCGGATTGAAAAAGTGGCAGTAGGAAGGCAAAATTTACAAATTTCGTATTATGGATATGAAGATGCTGTTTTGTCGGATATTGTGGTCGGTTCGGCAAAGGAAGTCATTTTAACGGTAGAATTACGCGAAAAAATTCAAACGACAGAGGCAGTAGTTATTAAAGCTACTTCCACCGATAAAGCAAAGGCTATCAATGAATTAGCAACAGTAAGCGCACGCACTTTTACGATTGAGGAGGCAAATCGTTACGCAGGCGGCTTTTCCGACCCCGCAAGAATGGCTTCTTCTTTCGCGGGTGTAACGGCAAATAATTCCGCTTCTAACCAAATTACGATTCGCGGTAATTCGCCACAAGGTTTGCTTTGGCGACTCGAAGGCATCGAAATTCCGCCGCCTTCGCATTTGTCTAATTATGCCGTAAATGGGGGCGCGGTCAGCATTTTGAGTGCAAATTTGGTTAGCAATTCCGACTTTTTTACAGGAGCTTTCCCTGCCGAATATGGAAATGCGGCTTCTGGCGTGTTTGACATTCGTATTCGCAAAGGAAACAATGAAAAATATGAATATGCCTTTCAAGGAAGTTTTTTAGGATTAGAAGGAGTGGCAGAAGGGCCTGTGCCTATCATGTATCGTAAAAAAAGGGTAGAAACGGGTTCATTTTTAGTCAATTATCGTTATTCTACCACCACTTTTTTCGGCTTATTAGGCTTTCTTGACCCACGCGAAGGGCTGCCGAGTTTTCAAGATATTTCTTTTAATTTGCATCTTCCTTCCCAAAAAGCAGGTAATTTTCAAATTTTTGGCATCGGTGGATTGAGTAGCATCGTGCAAAAACCACCGACTGATACAACCGATTGGCGCGAACAAAAAGAGAAAGAAATGTATAATTTCTATTCTAACATGGGCGTTTTGGGCGTTTCTCATCAAATTTTTCTTGGCAAAAATAAAAACACCTACCTCAAATCTATTGCGTCTTTCACGATTCGGGGCGTGGGGCATAGAGCAGATGAGTATGACGACAATTTAAAAAAAACCAACAACGGCAGCTCTGCCAACAATGAAAATAACGCCATTCTGTCGAGTTTGGTCAATCATAAATTTAATGCGCGAACAACTTTGCGTGCAGGGCTAATTTTGACACAGCGAAATTACAGTTTGTTGTTCAAAGAGCGAATGTTTGGCGACACGATGCCCACTCCTAAAACTTTTTTAGAAGACAAAGGCGGAATGTTTTATACGCAGGCTTATTTTCAAGGAAAATATCGTTGGACTGAAAATCTGGAACTTACTGCGGGCATACATAGTTTGTATCTTCCTTTTAATCAAGATGTTAGAATTGAACCTAGGGCTGGCTTACGTTGGAGTTTTTTGCCCAAACAAAGCCTAAGTGTCGGCTTGGGTTTGCATAGTCGTTTGCTTCCGACTGCTATTTATTTTGAAACGATTGACAATGAACAACCTAATAAAAAGATAAAACTAGCCCAAGCACAGCATTATGTAGTAGGCTATGATTTTCAATTTGCGCAAGATTGGCGATTAAAATTGGAAGTCTATTATCAACATTTGCGCAAAGTTCCTATCGGAAGCGCGGACAGCAGCACTTTTTCTATCCTCAACAATACCGAGCCAATTATTTCTACCTTCTTGATTAACAAAGGAATAGGGAGAAATTATGGAATTGAAGGCACAATAGAAAAGTTTTTCACGCATCATTATTATGCCTTGCTTACTTTTTCTATTTTTGATTCAAAATACAAAACCTTAACCGAAACATGGTATAATACGCGCTATAATGGGCGTTATTCTATGAATGTATTGGGCGGAAAAGAGTTTAATTTGAGTAAAAAGAAAAATCGTTGGTTAGAAATCAGTGGGCGCATCGTACTTGCAGGCGGAAACCGAGAAACTCCCATTGATAAAACAGCTTCAGACTTATATCAATACGCTGTATATCAAACAGATAAGCCCTTTTCATCACAACTACCCATTTATTTTCGCCCCGATTTTAAAATCAGTTATAAAAGCAATCGCCCCAAAACGCGCCAAATTATTTCCCTCGAAATCCAAAATCTTGCGGGTTATTGGCACACAAACGTCATCGGAACATATTATGATGCAGCCGCAAAAAGCATCAGAGAAAACCGCGATTTGAGCTTTTTACCTAATTTTTTGTATCGCATTGAGTTTTAACTAAAAAAATGTGATATATGGACAAAACCGCATTCATTTGTATTTATTGTAAAGCATAGAAAGTGTCTAAATATTTGAAAATCAAACCAAAATGCGTAATTTGCAGTCTCAATTCTCTCACAATGTAAATCCTATAAGAACATGAATAAATTAATTTTATCTTTGACGCTACTCCTTTTGTTGGGAGTTACAGGCTGTGGTCCGATTTGCGATTTGCCTCAAAAGGCTTTTTATGTAAGGCTAGTTGATGCAAAAAACCATCAGGATTTAATTAGTAATGGAATATACGATAGTACTGCTATCATGATTTATGAATTGTATGCTTGTAATAGTCAAGACAGTTGCAGCGAGTATCTTATTCCACAAGGTGAAGAGATATATACTACGCAAAAAAATGCAATCACAGTAGTGGTAAGACAAAGCGAAGTTCGAAAATTGCTAGTGAAGTTAACAGATTCAGATACCGATACTATCATTTTTGAATGTCAAAAAGGAGGGAAAACTTGTATTGAATGTACAGGAAGTTACAATGGAAAAATGTTGTGCACTGATTGCGAAGCAGATGCTGTATTTGAAATACCTAAATAGCAAAAAAGAAAAGTTTTTCATTTTTTTACCACAAAGTTTCACAAAGTATTTTCCAC
>JBJXHA010000565.1:0-6517 GCA_046160275.1 Bacteroidia bacterium
AAAATAAGCAGCCAAAGCCTGTCCTTGATTAATTACAGAAATTGCCTCTGCGGTACTTAATGTGCTGGTAGGTTGTTTTAATTTTAGTTTTCCATCTTCCGTTTTTCCACTTCTTAATTCTCTGAAAATGGTTACTAAACGGCGAATTTCTTCCACTGGTGCTTTTTCAGCAGGCAAACGTAAAGACTTTCCAATTTTATCTACCCGCGTTTTCACAATCATGATTTCCTCGTCAAGTGTAGCAGGCAAAGGTAAAACTACGGTGTTAAAGCGTCTTTTTAGGGCAGATGACAAATCATTTACGCCTTTGTCGCGGTCATTTGCCGTAGCAATCACGTTGAAACCGCGCGTTGCTTGCACTTGTATGTTGAGTTCGGGAACAGGCAGCACCTTTTCCGATAAAATCGTAATTAAAGTATCTTGAACATCAGAAGGAATACGCGTCAGCTCCTCTACCCTCACCATTTTGCCATCTTCCATGCCGCGCATCATAGGGCTTGCCACCATCGCACTTTTACTTGGTCCTTCTGCCAATAATTTTGCATAGTTCCAAGAATAACGAATCGAATCTTCGCTTGTGCCTGCCGTTCCTTGAATCAACAAAGCAGAATTACCCGAAATTGCCGCAGCCAAATGCTCTGATACCCAGCTTTTTGCAGTTCCAGGCACCCCCATTAATAACAAAGCGCGGTCTGTTACCAAAGTGGAAACGGCAACTTCCATAATTCTACGATTTCCGATATATTTAGGTTCAATCACCAATCCGTTTGCTAACTTCCCGCCTAACAAATAAGTTAATACCGCCCAAGGCGACAAATTCCAATGTTCGGGACGAGGCTTATCATCAATTTTTGCCAATTCTGCTAATTCTTCGGCATATAACTGCTCGGCTTGTGGGCGTAATATTTCTGTCATTTCAGTAATAATTTATTTTCTGTGATTTTTTTGAATTTTTAATTTTGAAAGTCTAAGAGGTTGGCGAAAAATTGTATTTTATACTAATAATGAGAGCAAAAATAAGAAAAAAAATGGGAACTAGGGCAAAAAAGAGTGCATTTTTATCATTTTTTAATATAAAAAAGCTATAAACCATAACACAAGGTTTTGGAAACTTGATAGTTACAGTTTATAGCTTTAGTTTATCTAGCGAGGAATACGCAATGTTTGTCCTGGATAGATTTTATCAGGATGAGAAAGCATTGGGCGATTTGCTTCGAAGATATCATTGTATCTGTTTGCGTCACCATAATGATTTTTTGCAATCTTACTTAAGGTATCTCCGCTTTCTACCACATAAAAATCAGCCTCCATTTCGCTTTCGCCTTCTACATTTGACACGGTCATTTGGTCATCAACCTCATTTACACCGCTCAAATTTCCTACAGTAAGCACCACTTTTTCACGGTCAGCTTGCGTATGAGCTTCACCTGTAAGCGTTGCGTTACCTGCATTGTAAGTTACATTGAAGTTGTCAATACCTAGGTTCATTTGTGCAACCATGTTACGGATAGCATCTTCTACTTTGTCGTAGGAATTTTCGAGTGTGTGTGTTTCCTCTTCTTTGGTTTTGCCGCCAAACAACTTAGCACCGGCATTTTTAATAAAACTAAAAAGTCCCATAATAAAAAAATGTTAAATAATAGAAAAATATAGTGCTGACTATCAAGCCATTACTAATTTTTATAAAAAAATTGCAAGAATAATTTCCGCTAAAATAGTACGTTTTGTACTTTTGTGCAAACTTTTCAGTAAATTTTAAAAAATAAACGCATTAAATTGAAATTAATGTTTTGATTTATAGTGAATTAGATGAATCTTTTATTGGAAAATTTTCTTAGTGTAATTTTTCTTTTCTACTAATATATGAATTATTTCACCAAACAATAATTTACTATGAAAAAAAGAATCATCGTAACAGGTAGCAATGGACTACTAGGGCAAAAAGTAATCAACCTGTTAACTCAAAATGAAACTGTTTTTTGCGTTGCGACAGCAAAAGGGGCTAATCGTCACATCTCTACAGCTAATTATCTATATGAAGAGGCGGATATTTGTGATGCCGAGAGGTGGAAGGTGCTATTTGAAACGCATCGCCCAACTGCCCTCATTCATACGGCTGCCATGACGCAAGTAGATGTGTGCGAAGATGAAAAAGAGGCTTGTGATAAAATCAATGTAGAGGCGGTGGCGATGTTATGCGATTTGTGCGAAAAATACAATACGCACCTTGTTCATATCTCTACAGATTTTATTTTTGATGGAGAGAAAGGTTTGTATGTAGAAGATGATGTTGCAGAACCTGTAAATTATTATGGCTTGTCAAAGCTAAAAGCAGAGCAGGTAATTGCCAAAAGTAAAGCCTCATCGGCTGTCTTGCGTACTATCCTTTTATATGGATATGTGCCAGAGCTTTCGCGCACGAACATTGTGCTTTGGGTGAAAAATTCTTTAGAGCAAGGAAAAAATATCAAAGTCGTAAATGACCAAGAGCGTTGCCCTACTTTGGTGGAAGATTTGGCGCAGGCAAGTGTTTCAGCTGCATTGAAGCAAGCAAAAGGCATTTTTCACATTTGCGGACCAGAAAGAATGAATGTGTTGGAATTGGCAAAACGAGTAGCACGTTTTTGGAAACTAGACGAGTCCTTGATTGGAGAAACTGATAGCCAAACGCTGAATCAACGCGCAAAACGCCCGCCTAGAACCGCTTTTCTCATCGAAAAAGCACAAAAAGAGCTTGACTATCAGCCGCATAGCCTAGAAGAAGGTTTTGCGCTTTTAGATAAACAACTAAAATAACCTACTATTAATCAACAAGTTATATGTTAGAAAATGCACTCACACCTTCTAAAATTGTAGAGGAACTAGATAAGTATATCATTGGGCAAGACGATGCCAAAAAAGCGGTAGCCATTGCCTTGCGGAATCGTTGGCGAAGAATGAATGCGAAAGCAGAATTTCGCAGCGAAATTATCCCCAATAATATTTTGATGATTGGCGCGACAGGGGTGGGAAAAACGGAAATTGCTCGCCGTTTGGCGCAGTTGGCGCAAGCTCCCTTTGTGAAAGTAGAGGCTTCTAAATTTACAGAGGTGGGCTATGTAGGGCGAGATGTGGAGAGCATGGTGCGTGATTTGGTGGAGCAAGCGATTAATTTAGTAACTGCCGAACAAAAGGAAAAAGTAAAAGCCAAAGCTACGGAGACAGCAAATGAGCAAATTTTAGATTTACTTTTGCCTGAAAATACAGCTTCGAGTATGCTATTCAATGGGATTGGAGGCGAAGGCAGCATAGGGTTTGGAGCAAATGACAACCACGAAAGCGCAAGGGAGGAAATGCGTAACCAACTGACTTCTGGTGAGTTAGAAGAGAAAGATGTGGAAATAGAGATGGATGTGCCTGCACATAAAGTACAAGTCATGGGACCGATGGGCGTGGAAGGACTAGAAGGTTTGGAAGATATGTTGAGCAATATGGTGCCGAAAAAACGCAAAAAACGCAAAATGACGGTGGCTGAGGCAAGGGCGCATTTTATAGAGGAAGAAGCAGACCGTTTAATTGATATGGACAATGTTACGAGGGAAGCACTAGACAGGGCGAGCAATAGCGGTATTATTTTTATTGATGAGATTGATAAAATTGCGGCAAAGGGGGCTGTTTCGGGGGCTGATGTTTCGCGTGAAGGTGTGCAAAGAGATTTGTTGCCTGTGGTAGAAGGCTCTGCCGTAAATACCAAACATGGTACTATCAAAACTGACCATATTTTGTTTGTAGCGGCGGGGGCTTTTCATGTTTCAAAGCCTTCCGATTTGATTCCTGAATTACAAGGGCGGTTCCCAATTCGGGTAGAACTCAATGCTTTAACCAAAGATGATTTTGTAAAAATTCTCTCTCAACCGCGCAATGCCCTTACCAAGCAATATCAAGCCTTGTTAGAAAGCGAAGGAGTAACAATTTCCTTTGATAATCAAGCAATTGAAGCCATTGCCGACATTGCCTTTTCTGTCAATCAGCAAATTGAGAACATCGGTGCAAGGCGTTTACATACCATTATGAGCAACCTATTAAACGAAATTCTTTTTGAAGTTCCCGACAAAAACGACTCCGAATATTTTGCCATTACTGCCAATTTTGTCTATGAAAAAGTAGGAAAATTAGCCGCAAAGAAGGAGCTGAGTCATTATATTTTGTAGGTTTTTTAGGTGAATTTTTATGTTGATTTTTCCAAATCAAAAACGAGACTGTTTTTAAGGAACAGCCTCGTTTTTGATGTCTTGGTTAATCACGTAATTAGAACTTAAGTAATTTACCAAAAGTGTTAAGGTTTTTTAATCATCATAAACAACTGATAATCAATTATTTTAATCATTATCAATTCTCCATTATTAATTATCAATTACTTAAATACTCACTCAATAATTCGTGGGTAAACCTGCTGCTGAAATTCGTTTTTTCAAGGCTAATGAGGACTTATAATCACTCAATACACGCTGATAAGTGGCTATAAATTCGCTTTTTTCACCAAAAACCTCCGCCACTTGAGATAATTTCTGCAACATTTCCACTGCCTCATCATAACCTTTACCTGATTTTAGTGCCAAATCTCGCTCCACACCTCGCCAATAAATATCTTTAGCATTATGGATTCGATTGAGTTCTACAAGTTTTTTTGCCTCACTAGCTGCTTTCTCGCTCGCTATCCGCTGATTCATGATGTTATCTGCTAATTCTGCAATTTCTTCCATTTTTCGCGGCTTAGCTCCCTCCTCCTCTAACTCCTTTGTTCTAAATCCTTCCAACTTTTTCAACAATATTTGCCCCAAATTTGGCTCTTGCTTGGCTAACCGAACCAGAAACTCCTCTTTTTCGGCAGCAGATAAATTTGCTATCAACTTAGGCAAGTCTAACGCTGCGCTTTGTTTTGGCTTGCTCGCAAGCGCTGCTGCCTTTATCCAATCTTCGGATAAACCCCAAAAAGAAGCAAATATTTGTAAATCAGCAGACAAATCGCCCAAACCCGCAGGCATTGGAGGTTCTACGGCTCTCATTTTGGCTGCCATGACTTCATCACCGTCATAGTCAAAACTATCGTCCTCCTCCTCATCATAATAATCTACGTCAAATGGAGCTTTTGAGTTGGGGGAATGAAAATACAGCCAAGCCAAATACAAAGCACGATAATCGCCTTCCATGATAGCCTGACGCAACCCAATTAGATCAGAAAGAACCGTTTCATCATCATCCCACCATTCTTCATATCCCCCATCTTCCACATTTTCTCTAAAAATCAAAAGCACATAATCGCCCTTGCTTCTTAGCTCAATGTTTTCAGAAAAAGTATAAGGAATGATTGCTTTTTTATTGATAGTATCTTTTGGAAAACGAAATATAATTTCCTTTACTCCATAATTTGCCCAATATGACATAGCGTCAAAATACTGAAACATAACGCTTTCTGTATTGCGAGAAAAATCGCCATAGGAATATGTAAATTTTATCTTATGGCTGCTCGCCTTCGAACGGCTAGACCACGTATTGAGTTCTGAGCGTTCTTCCGCGGTAAGGGCGCGGTCTATAGTTTGAAATTCATATACTTGATATTCACTCATATTTGATATTGGTTATTTTGTTGCCAAAGTTAAAACTTCCTTTTGAGTTTAACAACTTTCCCTCGCTTTTTTGAAATCCCTAAGTTTTGTGTTATTATTGCATCATAATTTCATTCTAAACATTTCATCCAATTCCAATTATATGAGAAATGTATCATCGTACCTTTTTTTAGCAATTTGCTTATTTCTTCCTGCAGGGAGTTCGGCGCAGTCTCTGTCGCAAATTTTGACTTCGAGCAAGAATTTTTATGAGATTCAGGCACAAGCAAAATCTTATTTTGAATCCCAACCCACAGAAGAAAAGCCTTTTTTAGAGAAGGAAAGTTCAGAATATGCCAAATATCGTCAATGGGAATGGTTTTGGAAATCGCGGATAAATGAAGATGGCTCGTTTCCTGATATTCAAGGAGGTGAAGCCTTGCAAATGGCTCAAAATCAACAAAAAACAAGTACTCAACCCGATTGGACCTTCATTTCTCAAACGGTTTGTGATGGCGGCTATAATGGTATGGGGCGCGCTTCTGGTATTGCTTTTCACCCTACCGATGTCAATACCTTCTATGTAGCCTCTCCCATTGGCGGAATTTGGAAAACTACAAATGGTGGAGCAACTTACACTTCCCTAGGTGCAGGAATGGGTTATGGCGGTGCATCTAATTTATTAATTGATTATACCAACCCGAACATTATGTATTGCTCTAATGGCGACCATTCTGGTTGGTGGACATATTCTATGGGAATATATAAATCTACTGATGCGGGGCAAACATGGACAAGTGCAGGGCTAAATTGGTCATTGGCTAACAATGTGGCTATCAGTAAATTAACCATGAGCCCCAGCGACCCGAAAGTGCTTTTTGCTGCCACAACCTTGGGCTTATATCGCACCACTAATGGCGGAACTAATTGGT
>JBJXHA010000566.1:0-7255 GCA_046160275.1 Bacteroidia bacterium
TGTTAGTTGTGTAGATGCTGCTGCATTTGAATCTAAGGTATTGGTAATCAATTAACTAAAATTTAACCCTACGCTAACACTTAAACCTACGCTTATAACGAAAAACTAAGCAAAAAGGCGGCAATCAAGGGTGAAAATTATAAGTACTATTGTTAGGGAAATATTGTAGTTTGATGCCCTTTTTTTTGTATAAATCGCATAAGTTTTCGGATAGATGTGAAAAGTGTGGAAAATTTGGAAAAATAAAATAACCCTTTTTGCGCATTTTTTGGTAAGAATAATATAACAATTCATGTTCATTCATTTCACCCATTTCTAGTTCATTTGTCTTATCTTCTGCACTTTCGTCTTTCCATTTTCCTATGATAAATAGTTGAAGATGAATACTTTGTGGTGATTCAGTTAAACTAAGATTTACAAGAGCTTTAATAGCTGACGCAGTTAATTGTTGCAAGAGGTTCTTATAAGTCATAAATCCAATATTTGTCTTTATCTCTATAATTAGCAAAGTTTTACTTTCTAGCTCCAATAAAAAACCATCACCTACTTTTCGAAAAGTAGATTTCTCTGTAAAATTATCGTTGGTTAAGAATTTCTCTTCAAAATGCAGAAAACGACCATTCATAACCGTAAAATTACCTACATTTGCGCTTGGCGTTTTTTCTTGAAAAGTAAATTGCGTTACCTCCTCTATTTTCGCACCGCCTTTGCCTTTCAGCCCTTCTATTTGTTTATAAAAAAACTCAATTTTCTCTTTCATGTTCTTTTTCTGTTAATTCCGCTAACTTTTCCATCAAAATATAGCGATTTTCATTGAGTTCTGTTACTGTATCGTTGAAGGTATCAAATTGTATTTGCGATTGCTCGGTAATTTCAGATTTTCTCAATTCTACCGAACCATCTTGCCGAACATGAAAATAGTAAGCCCCCACTTTTTCAGGACTTAACACACAATCCGCGGGGATATGCGTTTCTGCCAAAGCCGTTTCAAAACATTCTTGGCTTTTCTCTCGAATAAAATGCAAACGCAAAAGGTTATTCCATTCCGTTAAAAAATAACTGCTATGTGTCGTAATTTGCAAAAATGCACCTTTATTCACCATATATGCCAACAAATCGGCTAGTTTTTTTTGCATCGCAGGGTGTAAATGCGATTCAGGTTCTTCGAATAAGAGTGAAATCTCATTAGGCTCCTCTTTTTTTAATAAGAGAAATAAAGGAGCTAATTCTTTAATCGAAGAAGCTGCCGCAGTCAAGGGAATAGATTGATTATCAAATTGATAGTGAATTTCATTTTGCCTAATTTTGATTTCACCCGCCATTATTTCCTTCAATTTTGTTAAAACTTCTTTATTGATTGCCTTTTTACCAAAACTTGGCTCTCTTAATTTATCCATATCTGTCAAAAACTTGGAATACATTCGCATATTAGAGGAAACAGCTTTTTGCATGGTGTAAGGGAAGCTGAGAATTGAGCCACGTGCAGGCGGGAAAATGAAGGTGTTATTAAATGAAAACTCCCTTTGACTATCTAGTTTTTTAAGTAAATATATTTTTATCAAATTTCCCAAACAACTTCTCCAAAAAACAGTATCTGTAACCGCTTTGGTATTTTGGGAGATTGTCCAAGTTCTTTCATGAGTAGCAACCAAGTAAGAATTGTGAAATTCATCGTAAATAGTCGTTATTGTAATATCCTCTAGTTCCTGAAATTTCAAAGAAACTTTACAATTCACTTCTTCGTACCCAATTAAGCTACCCAATATTGCTTGTGCATTTTCATTAAAAAAGATTTCTATATCTTTTAAATAAAATTTAACATCAATTTTTTCTCCCTTTTTTAGCTTTTCAATCGTGGTTTCCAAGTTAACTATTTTCCCTATAAAATCCGTAAAAAGCTCAGTTTCCAAAGACTTTAAAAATCCATACACCAAAAAAGCACAATAACTTTTGCCCAAGTTGCTATCTCCCGTAAAAATAAGGAAAGGATGTAGGTCAAAAGAGGTATCTTTGAGCCGCCCAAGTTCTTGAATGTGAAAAGTAATTCGCATATTTAATTTCGTTTTGTTTTCTGCAAAAGTAAAGATTTTTTGTGAAGTGTCGCTTATTTTGGGATGAAATAGTTGGAATTTCCCTTTTCTTCTATCATTAAAGAAATCATCGTACCTCAAAAATATAATATAAACAGCTCTATTTCAGTAAACTAACTTCCTGTTTACTGATAACTGTTACCTGCTCACTGTTTCCCCCTCCCGCACCGATTCAGGCACTTTTACTACCCCAAAAGGTGCAAGTACATCTATGTCTTTTCTGTGATAGCAGTCGCCAAAAAAGTCAAATTCTTCGTGGCGATGTGTGGGTAAATGTTGAATTTTGGCGAGGGTTTGAGCTTCACTCATACCCCATTCTGCGGCAATTCTTCGCACATTTGGCTCCATAAAACCAATGTATAGCCACTCTTGGCGTGTGTGCGCTTGGGTATTTTTCCAGTCAATTTCGGTATTTTGCCCCAACTGATATTCCCCAAGTTGCGTATTCATTTTTTTCATTTTTTCCTCAAATTCTGCTACCGACATAGAGCCTTCTGCATCGAGGCTAGGGACAAACAAAGGTAAAATTTTGCTTTCATGACACCACATACATTTACCGGGCTTGCCTGCTTTACTTAATGTTACAGGTGAACTTTCTGCTAATTTCCCTTTTTCATCGTAAATTATAAAGCGTAACTGTCCATTTTTCATAATATCAAACGCTTCAAAACCAGCAGTTTCTGTTTTGTGGCTAACTTTCGCTTCATGTACTTCTTTCGCTACAAAGGCCATTTCCGTAGGGCTAACATTTTCTTGAAATGAGATAAGGCGATTTCCATTACTTACGCTCGAATGAAGCAAAGAAAACTGCGATTCGGTGGGAGTACGATGTGTTTTTTCAAATTGTGCGAAGGTGCGGGGTACATTCGTAATTGCGTAGTAATGCCAAGAATGATGTAAGGTAAAGACCAAAAAACGCCCCATGTCAATCCCTCCCTTTTGCTGATATTCTTCACTTTTTTTGAGGGTAAATAGCAAAGGCAATAAAGCATTTTTGGCAGTTTCAGAAAAGCCTAATTCATTGAAATTCAATTCATATATTTTATTTTCCTTGGCAATCAGTGCCTTTTTCATACAACCTTTAGGAAGTTCAGCACCTAATAAGGACAGTCCCCATTCCAAACCTGTTTGCACTTCCTCCCATTTTTCATTGGAATAAGCCGAAGCCCAGCGCAAGCGCAAAACCATTTCTTTGTCCACAAGCAAGGCATCTTTTTTAGGTATGCAGCCCCAAAAGCAGGTTAAAATAAGAAAGAAAAAGCGTATTTTTTGAAGCATAAATTACGAAAATAAAGGTATCGAAATTTTCCTCCGTTGTTGGTGCTTGTCAGCATACCTACAACGGAGGAAAAGAGACGCAAACTTATTCAGGCTCAAAGATACAAAGCTAAGGACTTACTTTCCCAAAAAAGCCTTGATATTTGGGTTTTCTTTGGCGAAATTGTAAATATAAGACAGGATACATCAAATAATCTAACAAGAAAAAAGGAGTCTTAAATTCGATAATATCTTGGATTACAGCATTTTCCCCTTGCTTTTCAACCAAATGTTGGTGTTTCCATTGACTTAGAAAAAAAGGGAGTTGAACGCCTTCATCTGTAAAATAAGCAGCCTTTTCGGTGATTTTCTCTTCGGTAATGGCGGAAACCCACTCCTGAGAAAAAAAGACAAAAGACAAACGAAGGTGCACTTTATTGCCCTTGCTAGAACCGCCAAACGCCACAATTTGCGCAGGCGGAAAGCTCGGCTTCAAATAATTCAATAATTTCTCATCAAATTGGCGAAAAACTGCTTGATAATCGCCCTTGACAAGGGTAGAGAGATGAATTTTCATGGATAAATATGTGTGTTTGAGGGAAAACGCAAGTAAAGGAAAAAAGTTATAGGTAAAAAGAAACCCTTCGAAAGCTTTCAGCCATTCGAAGGGTTTTTTATTTTGGAAGTTAGTTCTACTTTGGCACATTGGAAAATCTATCCATATCGGTTTTCCTTTGTTGATGCCTTAGCTTTAAGGCGAGTAATAAACCATCATCGGAGTTGAGTTTATTGAGTATTTTTTTGCAAAAACGAGTTTAATTTGTAGAAATTAAAAACCACCTAAAGGGTTAATAATCAACTTTTTATAGTTAAAGCATTTTGCAAAAGGTCAAAGAAGTCCTTATCTGAGGATAATATTCTTTGAATAGCAATAAGCCCCATTTTAGCAAAATCTTTGATTTTTTTTCTAAGGAATTTTACCAACTGTTACCCATGCCATGTGACATATACAAATCGAATGAGTTTTATTTCAAAATCGCCTTTTGTGAAATTATAATGCTAATCGAGGCATAGACATTATAAGTGATGGTTTAGCATTTTTCTTACCTTTTTAAGATAGAAGTATCTACACAACTGCCATTAAAGGTGTTTGTTGTGTAGATATTTCTACCTTGACGCTTGTAAAATTATTGCTTAATTTTGCCAACTATTTATTTTTCTTATGACAAAAAATATACTCCTTTTCTTATTTTTGCTAGTTTCCTTTTCTGCTTTTTCTCAAGTAAAAAACCAAACGGCATTTTGGCTAAAAAATGGTTCTTACTTTTTGGGCGAAATCGTGGAAACAACGGAAGATGCCTTAAAAGTAAAATTGACAGATGAAAGCTATGTCTGGCTTAATAAGGGGGATATTGTTGGTCAAAAGAGGTATAAAGGAGATGATATTATCATTAAAGGCATGAAGGGGGGACGTGTTATTCGTTATTATCCTACCTACCAAGCAAAGAAAGATGCTGTAACTTTTGAAGGAAGCCTTTTGGCACTTGTCAGTGCGCGTTTTGCCTTGTATTATAATTGGAAAAAATACGCACAACTTGGGGGCGGGGTTGGCATATTTCTTTGGCAAACAGACTATTCTTTTGTATCGGATGGTTTTACTTTTCCTATTTATGCAAGTGTGATGGGAACTTGGAAAAAGACTTCTCCAAGAAATGAACCTTATTATTTTGGGCAAGCTGGCTACGGAATAGGCGTAAGAGATGGGCTTGTCAATGATAAAGAGGAATTAAAGGGAGGATTCTATCAACAAACAGGCATTGGGCTTCGCAGATATACAAAGCATCATTTTTATTGGCTCTACAATTTGTCTTTTTTATCCCAAAATACCATAAGAACCTATACCAAGTCGGTGCGTGTGTTTAATCCTATTACCCAAGCAAATGAATGGAGCTTAGTCAATGTAACTAACCGTAGCACTTTTTATCGTGGTTTGCTATCAATTGGTGTAGGGTTTTAATTTCACCGTATCTATCACTTCTTTTTTCCATTTTCCAATGCAAAACCAGCCCGTAGAGTCAATCAGGTGATAACGCGCTTGATAGTCTTTTCGGTTATTGAGGTAAATGACAACGGAATTGGTATCAGCAAAGGCATTAGTTACTTTGTAATTGAGCCATTTTTCATAGACATAGATATTTTGATAGCAGGTAATTCCATCTGTATCAAAAACCGAAGGCGCGTTTTTAATGAGCTCGCTATGCTTTTTCATAAATATTTTTTCATAATCGTCTATGATATAAATTTCTTTGTAATAAAACATAGCGAAAGCATAAAGCCAAACGAACACCATAAGATAGGGGAAACTATAATGAAAACGGCAAACCCAACGAATGCTTTTATACGCAAGATAAGCAGCAAATAATTTTATCGGGGCTAAATACCAGTCACATTTATTTACAGAAATAGTCAAGATGAGGCATAAACTTAAGACCATGCAAGCCGAAAATAAAGGCAAGCGATTTTGAGGCTGATTAAGCCATTGAAATAGGTTTTTTCTATGTTGATAGGCTTGATAAAAACCTAAGGCAAGGGCTACCCACATAAAATACGACCAAATGTTGAAACGTCTATCAAACACCGTAAGAACATAATCTTTGCCGTGGTCATGTTGTTTAGAATCAAATACTTTTTGGGTAAATCTATCAATAATATCATACAGCAACATTCGCTCAATGGCAGATTTCCCTCGATACGCAGGATTATCAACGACTTCGCCGTACATTGCCCCTAACATTATCCAACTCGCAATAAAAAGCAGCATAATGGAAATACCGAAGTAAAAATATTTATCTTTGAAAGGAAAACTAATTCTTTTTAACAACAAATAAGCAAGAATCGCAGGCACTACCAAGCCAAAAGCAAAACCTTTGGTATAAAAAGCAAGCCCTAAAAAAACGCCTGCATATAAAATGGCGTTCTTTTCTTGAAATTCTAAATATTTTAGCCCATAATAAATAAAGGCGGTAAGGAAAGCGATAAACATGGCATCGGCATCGCCTGTGCGCCCAATATGAAAAGCAATAATGGCGCGACTTGCCACTAACATCATACAAACAAGCATTGCCACGCGCTCATTTTCATACAAACGAATGATTTTGAAGGCAAAGAAAAAGAAGACAATCGTCATCACTGCCGAAGGAAAGCGCACCGCAAATTCGTTTACGCCAAATGCTTTGTAAGAAGCCACGATTGCCCAAATCATCAAAGGCGGTTTGGCATTCCATGTATCAGGTAAGTCATTGTAATACAAGTTAATATAATCCCCACGGTGCATCATTTCGTAGGCATTGGCTGCGTGCCGCGACTCGTCCCAAGGTTCTAAGGAATTGGCGGATAAATTCCAAAAAGACAAAAAGGTAACTAATACTAATAAAAAAGGAAAAAAATATGCCTGAAAACGAGAAGAAACTGCCCAAAGATTTGCCATTATGCTGTGGTTGATGCTGAAATATCCAAAATGGCTGCAAAAGTACGATTTTTTTGGTGAAATTTCTATCGAATTACCGTAATCGTCCCATTTCGCTGATACGCTTCTCCGCTTTTTCCTTTTCCTTGAAAAAAGAAAGTATAAACCCCTTCAGGTACGGATTTGCCCTGAGCTGTGCCGTCCCATTGCAAGGGAATTGTTTGACTTTCAAAGACTTTTTTGCCCCAACGATTGTAAATTTGCAAAGTGGCTTGGCTCAATCCTGAGGTTGATACGCTAAATACATCGTTGATGCCATCACCATTTGGGCTAAAAGCATTCGCGGCAAAAGCATTTTCTAAAAAGATGGTTTTTTGTATCGTATCGCGGCAATGCGCTTTGTTGTCGGCTACTAAAGTAACTACAAGAGAATCAAGCATTT
>JBJXHA010000567.1:0-5001 GCA_046160275.1 Bacteroidia bacterium
CAGTTTTTGAAGCAATGAAACCGTATTTTTGTGGGTTTCATGGAAATCCCTCTTCTACTCATGCCGAAGGACGAATTTTGCGCACGGCAATCGAAAATGCCCGCAAAACGGTAGCAAAATATTTGAATGCGGCACCTGCCGAAATCTTTTTTACCTCAGGCGGAACAGAGGCAGATAATGCGATTATACTAGGAACTGTAGCTGCACATGGTGTGAAGCATATCGTTTCTACTACGATAGAACACCATGCCGTAACGCATACGGTTGAGTGCTTGGAAAAAGAGGGAAAAGTAAGTGTTACCTATTTGACTTTAGATAAGGAAGGTAATATTGATTTGAATGAATTAGAACAAGTATTGGCAAATGCACCCAAGACGCTTGTTTCTTTGATGCACGCAAATAATGAAATCGGTACGATGCACAATTTGGAGGCAATTGGCGAAATTTGCGAAAAATATCACGCCCTTTTTCATTCAGATACAGTGCAAACGATTGGAAATATGCCTTTTGATTTGCAAAAATTAAAGGTGCATTATATTACAGGTGCGGCACATAAATTTTATGGACCCAAAGGCATAGGTTTTTTCTATGTTCGGGCGGGTGCTGCTGTTCCTCCGCTCATTCATGGGGGTAGCCAAGAGCGCAATATGAGAGCAGGTACAGAAAACGTGGCAGGTATTGTGGGAATGGGGGTTGCGATGGAAAAATGCTATAACACCTTACAAGAGAAGCATGAGAAGCTTTGGGCATTGAAAAATTACATGAAAACGGAACTAGAAAAGCATTTCCCTTTTGTGACTTTCAATGGCTCACTTTCTCCCGAAAACTCCATTCCTACGGTGTTAAACGCAGCTTTTGGAGAAGACGAGGATTCTATGCTAACGGTGATGTTAGATATGTATGGCATTTCTGCATCGGGCGGTTCGGCTTGCACTTCTGGTAGCAATTTGGGGTCTCATGTTCTTCGTGGCATTGGCGTAGATCCTAAAAAAGCTGCAAATGCGGTTCGTTTTTCTTTCGGTGTACAGAATACAAAGGAAGAAATAGATACAACCATCGAAAAGTTGAAAGAGATTTTGAAGGTAACTGCTTAATAATGATAGCGTTATACTAACCATTTTAATAAATTCACCATGTACTATCATCGTATTTCGTCTTGGGCAAAAGAAAATCAAAATAGCGCACGTTTGGCGATTTTTGTAAGCCACATCCTATTGATAATCATTGGATTATCAATAGGATGCTATGTCAAAGTAGAGGAATATATTTTGCCAAAATCCTTTGAGTTTTTTGCAATTTTCGTTTCAATGTTTGGGCTTTTGCTTTATCCTTTTCGTTTTTTGTATCAAAAAGAGGAAAAATTGGCATATTCCCGTGCCAAAAGACAAATGGACGCTGCGCTGCTGATTGGAGGTTTCTTGTTGAGTATTTTTGTTGGAAACCATTTCGAAGAATATTCTATCAATCTTCCTCTCCCTTCCGCTTTTGCATCGGCTGCCCCTGCCCATTCTTTTACGAAGGCTTCCATTCCCCCACTTTCAAATGCGCCTGCTCCTAGTTTATTGCTGAAAATAAAAGAACTACCAATGGGAGTCAAAATTTTATTGCTAGTGGGAACATTGGCAGTTGCCGCACTGTTCGTCTTTCTTATTTTTGGTGCAGGTTGCTCAATTAGTTGCTCGGGTTTTAGTATGCTTTCTAATGTGTTTATGATAGGTGGACTTGCATTTTGGTTGTCAGGCATTATCGTAGGGATTCACCATATTTTTGGGAATAAACCTCCTAGTCCAAACGGAAAATTATTTCGAAAAATTACGGGCATAATTGGGCTGGCTGGCTTGGGAACGATGGCTGCTATTTTACTTTATTATTTAACGCTTTCTTCGGGAATGTCTGTTGTTGTTCCTATCGTAGCCTTGCTGATGTTTTTGGCTGCGGCTTATTATGTTGTGAGCCAATTTGATATAAAAGCCAAATCAAGGTAAATTATCAGGTATTTTGATAACATAAACGGTTTACAAGGGGCTGTCTAAAAAGGTCGGGATTCTTCGAAGAGTTCCGACCTTTTTTATGTAGAACATAATAAAAAATACATTTCACAAATTATCGATCTACTTCCCCTAACACAATATCAATGCTTCCAATAATTGCTACTAAGTCGGAAATGAGAACACCACGTGAGATTTCGGGCAAAACGGAGAGGTTGCAAAAACTGGCAGCGCGGGCTTTGCATCGAAAAGGAATGTCAGATTTGCCATCGGCAATGAAATAAAAACCTGTTTCGCCGCGTGGATTTTCGGCACGAATGTAAAATTCTTGTTTGGCAGGTCGTACTTTTGGCGGACAGAGTGCGCGAGGGTCAAAATCACTCGTGCGAGGATATTTTTTCAAAAGAATATCTGCACACTGTTCAATAATCTTTAAAGATTCATTACATTCTTGCACCCGCACCATAAACCTGTCCCAACAATCACCTACCGCACCCATTTCACCTTTTCCTATCGGAATGTCAAACTCTAATTCTCCGTAAACGGAATATTTATCCACTTTTCGCAAATCCCATTTTAAGCCAGATCCGCGCAAAACAGGACCCGAGCAGCCATAATTTACAGCCGTATGCAAAGGTAAAACGCCTACATTGGCAGTGCGTTGAATGAAAATTTCATTTTTCGTAATAACTTCATTTAATTCCACCAATTTTGGCGCAAAATATTCCACAAATTCCTTTGCTCGCTCCTCAAATCCCACAGGTAAATCATAAAAAAGCCCACCTACCCAAATGTAATTATACAACATTCTCGCCCCCGAAGCCCACTCTAACATACTCATAATGTGTTCTCTATCTCGAAAACACCACAAAAAAGGCGTAACCGCGCCAATGTCAAGCCCATAAGTTCCCAAAGCAATCATGTGCGAAGCAATGCGATTGAGTTCGCAGACCAAAACACGAATATACTCAATGCGTTTAGGGATTTTATCATCAATACCCAGCATTTTTTCCACGCCCATCACAAAAGCCAAATTGTTATTCATCGAAGAAAGGTAGTCCATTCTATCGGTGTAGGGCAAAATTTGCGGATAAGGCAATGCCTCTGCGTGTTTTTCAAAGCAGCGATGCAAATAGCCCAAATGTGGAATTACCTCCATCACCAATTCGCCATCTGTTACGACCTCAAGCCGCAGAACTCCATGTGTAGAAGGGTGCTGGGGACCTATGTTGAGAATCATCTCCTCTGTTTTCAAATCCGCTAAGGCAGTTTTGGTAGGCGCAGAACGGCGAATTAACTCATTGTAAGAGAGTTCTGTCCGTTCATAATTTGGCAACTTTGGCATACGTTTTTTATGTGATAATCCCTAGTTAACAGGTTTGAGTGTTTTTTTGTTCAACTTACGCTATCTTTCCTAACGAAACCTCAATTTAATGAAACTTGTTTACCATTTACCTAAGTTTGGCAGCTAAAAATGACTCATTTTTGCCTGAAAAACCGCTTTGAATCTTCCTCATTTTCTCCTACCTTTGTGTTTTATCTAGCATTTTCAATTTTGAACCACTTATGAATTATCTCAACAATGCGCAAAAACGGGGCTTGATACTGTTGCTGTTACTCGGAATATGCATTAATTTTTTGATGAAAATATGGTCTGTAAATGCTGATTTATTTGGTAATCAAAGCTTTGCAAATACTCATCAATCTCCTATGCCTTTTGAGGCAAGACATTTTGAAAAATATGGTAATTATGCACGCAAAGACCCTAAACCTTTGGATATCAATACTGCGGATACGACAGCTTGGCAACAATTACCAGGAATTGGAAAGGTGTTGAGTAAACGCATTGTGAAATTTCGGGAAATGTTGGGTGGCTTTATGGAGGTTGCCCAAGTGCAAAAAGTGTATGGTTTGAAGCCTGAAACTTACGAAAAAATTCTTCCTTATCTCCAAATTAATCCTGAAACTATTCCCCCAACTGCCTCACAATCAGCGCAAAGAAAATGGGACAAAGGGGTGCAAACGATGGGCGTGGAGCTTTCTATCATTGACATTAATGAGGCAACCGAAGAAGATTGGGAAAGTTTACCTGGAATAGGGGAGGTGTTGAGCAAGCGCATTATTAAATATAGAACGGCAATCGGCGGCTTCAAAAATGTGGAGCAAGTGGCAAAATTATATGGTTTGCCGCCCGAAACGTTTGAGGAAATTAAGCCTTATTTGAAATTTAGTAAATTGCCAATTGCGCCAGAAATTGACCCATCTACGGTTGCCAAGCAAGAAAAAATGCCTAAAACCGAAGTAAATTCACCATCTCCCTCACCATTTTCTCCTAACGCCCCCTCAGCAGCAGGGCCTAAAGCGCAAGCCGTTGCTGTGGATATTAACCAAGCCGATTCTCTGCAACTTTTTGCCTTGCCCGGAATTGGAGAGAAATTGGCAGGAAAAATCGTGAAATATCGTAAAAATATTGGCTTTTTTGCCAAACCTGAATATGTAAAAGCGGTGTATGGCTTTTCAGAGGAGAATTTTGCCAAAGCCCAGCCTTTTTTAAAAATGATGAATCTGCCCAATTCACCCAAAAAGAATTTCAATAAATTGGCGTGGACAGAGTTGATAAAATACCCAACAATGAACAAAGAACTAACCACTACCGTCATCAATTTCCGCAAATTAAATGGATATTTTAAGACTTGGGACGAGGTGAAAAACATCGAAGGCGTAACAAACGAGCAAATTGAGATGTTTAAATTGTATTTTGAACTATGACGCAGTTTTTTTCCTTGCTCAAAACTTATACAAAACCACTCCTCATTTCCATGTATATTGCAGGGTTAATCGGCTATCTTACGCCAATTTCGGTGTGGTTTCGTTACCTTACAGCCTTTAATTTGGTGCTTTCTATGGTGTTAGTGCTGCTTCATGAAGAAAATCTTAACCGAAAAGTTTTTCTTTTTGGGATTTTCACCTATCTTTATGGCTTTATCGTGGAATGGTTGGGCGTAAAAACAGG
>JBJXHA010000568.1:0-15563 GCA_046160275.1 Bacteroidia bacterium
ACAAAAATAGTATTCATTGTTATTGCTTTTTTATTATGTTATATGTAAAAAGTTCGGAACTCTTCGAAGAGTTCCGAACTTTTTACATAGCCCCTTTATTTACTTGATACCCTTACATTTTCTGGTAACTGATAACTGCTTACTGAACGCTGCTTACTACTTCTCTATTTTCTCATAAAAAGCCTTTACATCAGTAACCAAATCATAGGCATAAAAAGCATAATTTCGCCCAGGTTGTATCGTAATAGGGTCGAATCTATAGACTGTATCTAATACATTTTGCGCGTCAATGAGGCGGAATTTATACGTTCCCGTTGGGAATTTTTTGAACGGCGTATAACCCAAATAGCTCATATTTTCGTGCTTTACCACTGAATCTGTTGTTACAAGACTCAAAGAAGCCTTATTATTCGACAAATCCATGAAGCGCACGCCCGAAGTTTTGTAATTTAAGGAATCAAAAGTATCCGCAGCACGAATAACCGTAGGAACACCTTGCACATCAATTACAGCAAAAGTATTTGGCACAACCGTTTGCAAATCATAGATTTTTTTGGGGAAAATAACCTCTCCCGTAAAATGATTCATGATGGTAAAATACAAACCACCAAAGACATTTTTTGCAGAATCAGGCTTGTGAATAGAAAGCAAAGAAGCATAGCCCCCTTGGGGCCAGGATTGGAAGGTTTGTAAATCTTTGATAGTTGCTTGTTTTTGCTCAAAGGCTTCAAAATCCATGTCCAAAGAAGGAATAGGTTGATACAAATTTACAATGTGTAAATACACACGCTCTCTTTTCTCAATTGCAGGAAGTTCGGGCTCTTTACAAGCCGAAACAGCGAGCATCACAAACAATACAAGTGAAATACCTAATTTTTGCATATTTTATGATTTGATAATAAAATGGATTTTAAAAACCCTAGTAAGGTTTAAAAATGATAACGCCCAAACCGTTTTTTTATTGAATGGTGCGTGTTTTGTGCCTACAAAGGTACAAAAAAAAGTCCTAGCAGCAATAGAATCTGCTTGAATGGTAAAACTTTGCGTGTGAATGCAAATAGGGCGTATTTTATAACTTATAAGTCAAGCCTCCTTGCATCAGCGATTTGGCTAAACCTGTTTCAAAATAAAGGGCGATATGCTCGGTAAAAAAGAAACGAAAGCCAAGACTAGATTCCAAACCTATGGGAAATAACAAACTCATATTCCCATCTCTTATGGCAGTAGAAGGCTCTGGATTAGGGTCATTTGTCGTAACTTTATTGTACC
Source organism: Bacteroidia bacterium (assembly GCA_046160275.1). Classification (GTDB taxonomy): domain Bacteria; phylum Bacteroidota; class Bacteroidia; order J057; family J057; genus JBJXHA01. Next base: position 1,270 of record JBJXHA010000568.1, read on the forward strand.
TTCCACGATAGCCAACCCCCAAGCCCAAATAGGGGTCAAAACGCCCCCCTAATCTAAAATGATAATTGGCACGCACATTCACAGCATAAGACCACAAAACCTCTTGATAGTCAAAACGATAATCTGTCGCACTTCCTGTATTAGGATTAAAAACTTGAACTTTCTTTTGCCAAGTTCCCCCAAAATGCACAACGTTTACACTTAGTCCAATGCCAATCTTATCAGCTACCGCATATTCCCCTTTTAGGTGAAGCGGTCCCACCCCTGATACTTTCACATTTTCCCTATCTGCTATCCCCGTATTTCCTTGAAGTGCAAAATTGGATAAACTTTTGTTAAAATTGGGAAAACCATACCCTAAAGTGAGATAAGCCCTGCCTTGTTCAAATACTTGTGCATGAAGAAAAGGCGAGCATAAAAATAGTCCTACAAACAACCAAAATACTTTTTTCATCTTGTTATTCATTAAAAATTGTAAACCTTAATAAAATGTTTCACATAATTTATTATCGTTCAAAAGTACTAAGAAGTTGCCATTTTAGAAAGAAGAAAGAAGATATTTTGCAAAAAGTCATTGAAGTTCCTATCTTTGTCCCTAGAAAAAGGCAGAATATGTGCCTTATTTTCGTCATTATCTTTCACTTATTAAGAAATATTCAATGATTTATACCTTATACACTCCCGAAATTACGGTAACAGTTGACTCTTTTGGGGCAGAGTTAAAAAGTATTCGTACCAATTCTGACAAACAAGAGTTTTTATGGCAATACGAAGGCACTTCTTTTTGGCAACGACAAGCCCCTGTATTATTTCCGATTGTGGGGCAATTAAAAGGAGATACTTATTCTTTGAATGGGAACACTTATCAAATGTCCAAACATGGTTTTGCGCGGGACATGGAGTTTAAATGTTATTTTCAAAGTTTCGAAGAAATTAAGTTTGTCTTGCGTTCTGACGAAGAAACGATGAAGTATTATCCCTACGATTTTTCTTTCCATATTATTTATAAATTGGAGAAAAACAAAATTCAAGTTCGCTATATTGTTGAAAATCAATGTGAAGAGAGAATGTTTTTTTCCGTAGGAGGACACCCTGCATTTCGTTGCCCTATTGCTGAAGGGGAAACATTAGAGGATTATTTTTTGGAATTTGAAACGCCAGAACATACCGCAAGGCATTTTCTCGAAAATGGATTATACAACAATGAAACCATGCCTATTTTATTCAATACCAATAGATTACCCTTATCTGAACGTTTATTTCAAAATGATGCAATTGTGCTAAAATACATTAATTCCAAAGCCGTAACCTTGAAATGCGACAAACATGGAGAATATGTCAAAATTGATTTTGCAGATTTCCCCTACTTGGGCGTTTGGAAACAGCCTGAAGCTCCTTTTATTTGTATTGAGCCATGGTTGGGTTTGGCTGATAGCACTTATACCGATGGGAATTTTGCCGAAAAAGAAGGGATTCAAGCACTAGGCGCGTATGAGCGTATGAATGTGTGTTTTTCGATTGAAATTGGAAAAATAGAATAAGAATTTGTTAATAACAAAGAAGCATTGGGAGGATAAGCAAATAAAAATCAACTTATTCTCTTTCTTTCTGGATTTTTTTTAAAAAAAAATGTTCCTTTTATTTGCTAAGTTAAAGATTTCCTACTACCTTTGAATCAAGATTTTCTTACTTAATCATTCACTTTCTAACAATTAAAAGCTTATTATGAAAGGATTATTATTTTCACTCATTACATTCTTATTTTGTAGTGTGACTTTCGCTGGCGTAAATACCGTAGGCGTGCCCACACCCGTTTCTACCCAAACAAGCGTATCAACTTCAATTCCTTCACCTGCGAAAATGACAGTGAAAGAAAAGAAAGAAATGCGCAAAGAAGTAGTAAATCGTTTAAAAAACATCAAAGCAGATGACAACCAATTGGTTGAAATTCTTCTGGCTATCTTTATACCACCAGTTGCTGTTTACATGCACCAAAATGGTATTACTAAGGATTTTTGGATTGATTTAATTCTTTGTCTTTTGTTTTGGTTACCTGGCCAGATTTACGCGCTTTATGTCGTGTTAAAAAAATAGTGGCATTTGATACCACAGTTAATTCCCTCAAGGTGCTTACTTTGAGGGAATTTTGTTTGTTAGCGGATTTTCAGTTTTAAGTAACTTTACCTGCCTTGTTCCTTCATTTCTCAAGCCCATTGAGGCAATTTCTGTTTCATAAATCATTTTATACCCTGGATTTTCCGCTAGTATCTCCGCTAAGTCAAATTCTTCTCGACACAACACATATTGCGGCTGAAAGTGTTGAAAATAAGCCTTTTTGTTGGGGAAAACAAAACGTTTATGGTCAGTCAATCCTACAAAATCATAGACTTTTGCCTCGCTATAAAATCCAATAATTCCTACATCTGAAACGGCAATACTTTCGGCTTTTTCTTTTTGTAAAAGCAGGGCAATTTCTTTGTATTTCGTTTGAAATCCCGCCACAAAACGCTTGGCTTCAGGTTGGATAAAACCCAAAGTTAAGCTGCCATGAAAAAGCACTTGTAAAGCCAATAAGAACAAGGGATATTTTTGTAAGCTCTTATCATTTTTAAAGTTTAGCATTTCAGTTTCCAAAGCTTGCAAGAGTTGAAACAAAACCAATAACATCACAGGTACAAATATCAAGGCATAACGCGAAACGATCATCACATCTTTCAACGCGTAATATCCATAAAAAGCTAAAAACCAAGTTATTGGAAGTAAAATAGAGAATTGAAAAAGGGAGGAAAATCGTTTTTTAATTAACAATAACACAACGCAAATCAACATAAGGCCCAGCTCAATTCCTTGCGTAGAAATCAAGGTCATTAGGCTTTTTCCTACATTCGAAAATTCAAAGGCAAACAAACTATTTCCCGCTTTATGATAAAAAGTGTTCGGCACAATTGTCCCAAATTGAAAATAGGCATATACATTCCATAAAATTGCAGGAGAAGCAACAATTAAGGTAGCAATTAGCAAGGAAAGGAAATTTCTCTTGTTTTTTCCCATAGAAAAAAAACCAAAAGCGAAGGTAATTGCAAGGAAAAGGTAAAATTCTGGGCGAATGAGAGGGGAAAGCCCGAATATAAGGAATTTTTCGCCCCCTAATCCTCCCAAAAAGGAGGAGGACTTTTCTTTTCCCCATTGAGATGTATGGGCATACATATATAATAATAAACCCGCAGCCAAACTCGCCTCCATTCCCGTAGCTGTCCATCGCAAAAAATAACTATTCACAAGCCAAGCTCCCACAATTACCGCAGAAACAAGGAGAGAAAAAGAACGATTGGCAATTTTCCATAACAAAAAAGTTACCCACATTCCACTGGCAATAGACAAAGCACGAATCCCGGTTTCGGGCGAGAAAAGTTGTATTTTCCACAAAAGAGCGGCTAACATTGTCCAAAGTGGCGAGGTGCTTCCATTAGTGATATTTCCATTATACGACCAAGTACCATTTGTTACCAAACCCTTCGCAAAACAAAGGTGAATAAAAGTATCATCACCCATAAAATCGGGGTATAAAAATAGCGGGAGTGCCGCACTCAGAAATAAAAAGAGAAAAAGTAGCGTGTTTTTTGCCATGAAAATACGATATTTGTCAGCCCAAAGGTAAGCAAAAAAGGCGAGTTGCACGATTTCTAGCTAACAAGCAAAAAAATTCATGCAAAATATGTGTTCATCGCCGCCTTTCCTTTTCACTATTTACGATTCATACTAAAATGCGTGTTTTCTTTTTCCCCGGTTTCGCCGAAGATGAGGCAGTCTTGCGCCCTTTAATTCAAGAATTTGCGGCATCAAATGAAACCATTTATGTTGATTATCAGCATTTTTTGGATACTTTTTTGGACAAACCCATGAATATGCCAGATTTTGTGCAGCAATTGAGTTCCAAATATTATATCCATGAAAATGATATGCTCATTGGTCATTCGTTTGGCGGTTGGGTAGCAGCGCATATTCATCAACAATATAACTGCCCAACGGTGATAATTGGCTCATTTACAGATAATCAGCACGTGATAAGGCGTGTTTTTATGTTCAGTAAATTTGCCCAATACCTCACAAAAAAAGGCTTATTCAAATCCAAATGGATTCATAAATTTGTGCGTAGGCGTTATAAAGAACGACCTTCTGCGCCTGCAATTGAGGCCTGTATTCAAGTGATGAAAACATGGAAAGACCATCATTTGCACCAAATTTCCATGCTCATTAAGGCGCATCCCCCCCTACCCTATCAAATTTCGCCCCTTTTACGCATACATGGCACAAATGATGAGGTAATTTCGCCACCATCTGTTTTTTATCATAAAATCGAAGATGGCGACCACCATATTCAATATACACACGCCAAAGAAATTTATGCTTTAGTTCAAAAATGGGAGAAAAATGGTTATGAAGTGGAAATTGAAGTAAAAAATAGTTGAGATTAAATTTTTAGCGGGACTGTCTAAAAAGTTCGGAGCTCTTCGAAGAGTTCCGAACTTTTTACGTAGAACATAATAAAAAGCAGCCACAATGAATACTCTTTTTTGTAAATCAGCCTTTTTGGGCAGTCTCGCCAAAAAATGCCATTTTAACAAAGTTTACTGCTTAATCCCTTCATTTACCGTAATTTGTGCGGCTCTCATAGAAGGATAAAGTGAGGCAACTACCGACAAAAATAAAACGGTGAGAAAAACGACAACAAAATCAAAGGTTTGTAATTGAACGGGAAAAGCGTCCACACGAAAGGACTCGCCGCCATTTAGTTTTACAAAACCAAATTGAATTTGAAGAAGTGCGAGAATACCACCAATCAGTAAACCAGAAATACCGCCAATTCCGCCGACTAGCAAGCCTTCTGTTAAAAATACGCGCCGAATGAGTTCGTCAGTTGCGCCAATCGCCTTCATTACCGCAATATCTTTGGTCTTTTCAATCACAATCATAGAAAGGCTGCCAATAATATTGACCGAAACAATCGTAAGTAACAAGGTGAGAATCAAGTAACTCACCCATTTTTCGTTGCGCATTACCTTATATAAAGTAGTGTGCTTGTCTTGCAAGGTCAATACGCGCAATTCCTTCCCCAAAACAGCTTGCAATTCCCTTTTTACCTTTTCTACTTGGTTTGGATTTTTTAATGCAAGTTCATAAGCCGTAATTTTGTCTTTATAATCGAACAAATCCCGCGCAAAATTGATGTCCACCAGCACATATTTATCGTCATATTCCTTTTGCACCGTAAAAATGCCACTTGCATACATCTGTTCGTTTTTAAAAGAAAGCATCGGATTGCCCATTTTGATTGCGCCACCAGTTTTCACAAACACCTTAATTGGGTTGTCTTCATCGTATAAATTCGCGTTTAAGTTCAAATTTGCGGCAACTTGTGTCCCTAATACGCCTTGCGAAATACCATGAATTGGGCGAAAATCATACTTGCCATTATACACATATTCGATAGAATCAATGGGATTAATTAAGCGAAAAACCGTATCTACCCCCTTGATTACAGCCCCTGCTTGCCTGTCCAAATAATTCAAAATTGCCTTGTCTTCAATCGTTTTACTAAGGGCAAAAACCGCAGTATTTGCCTTGATTTTTTTCGTCAATTCCTCGCTATCAACAAAGCTTTTTCCTTCCGCAGCCTCTATTCTCAAGTCCGCATCCATCGCACTAAAAAGGCTATCAATAAAGCCTGTAAATCCATTAAAAACAGACAAAACAAGGATAGTTGCAGCCGTTCCTACCATAATTCCTAACATAGAAATCAAGGTAATTACGTTAATTGCATTGTTAGATTTTGGCGAAAAAAGGTAACGTTTTGCAATGAAAAGAGGCAAGTTTTTGAGCATAATCGCTAGGCAAATAAAAATAATGTATGTAAGCTTTTTTATTCTTATGGAGAAATAAAAGGCGAATACTAAGCTAAATAAGTATTGACTATCAATTTATTATACTTAATTCCTTTTTTGAATAAAAAAATGCAAGTTCTGATTTAAAATTTCCTTTTCTTCTCTATTTTCAGGTAGAAAATAGAACCTTAACTAGCTTGTTACATTTTTGAATAATTTTCAAATAAAATCCTGTATGTAAGATGCTATTTGAAAAAAAGTTTTTAATTACGAAATCAAACCTCTAACTTTGTAACGAGAAAGAAATCAAGTTTTGTAATCCGAGTAGTTCCTTCCATCTTTATCAACTTAAAAGTATAATTGACCTCTCCTTAATTTTTCTTGAAATATTGAATTTTTAAGTATTACTGTATCCTCAAATTATCGAGGCAAAGGTACAGAGGATTTGGAGGAATTACAAGCAGCAAAATAGCTAAATTTATATCACAACCAACCATTTTGTTTTATGGAATTATATAAAATTATCAGTCAATTAACGGAGTCCGAATACAAAGAACTCCTGTCCTCGTTTACAAGTAACAAAGCTGACAAAACGGCTTCTTTCCTATCTATTATTCGCAAAAATCCTACAACGCCAGATAAGGAGTTTTTAAAAACACATACTGACGTTTCGGCTTCGGCTTTTTATGTGTTGAAGTCTCGTTTAAATAAAAAAGTAGAGGCATTTTTGTTGAACCGAGTGGGTGACCCTAACCTTGATGTGATTAGCCGCGTATTAAAGGCAAATGAAACAATTTTTGAAAATAGCCGCCAAATTTCTATCGCAGCCCTCAATCACCTTGAAAAAGAGTTATTGCGCCTAGATTTCCCTTATGGTTTGATGGTAATGTATAAACTTATGCAAAACCTCCACGCCTTTGACGAGGATAGCTATGACGAATTTGGTAAAAAATATAGCAAACAAGTTGCCTATTCTGTGGCAATGGACAAAGCATCTGACTTGATTGTGCAGTTCTTCCGCTCGTTTGACTCTTATATGCTCACGCACAAAGACGAAGACCATACAAGAATGTTGCGCGTGATGGAAAAAATTGATAACCTTTCTAATCTCTACGACTCGCATCGTTTATATATTTTCAAGGCAATTATCCATTTATATGGAAAATTATTCATTGAACTGAACTCGGATTTGCGCTGCGAATTGGAGAAAACAGAGGTAATTTTCGATAAAGCTTTTGACATTTTAACTACCTATCAAGAAGACCCTTTTTACAAAAACATTCACTTGTTGTTTGACTACTTGCGCTATATGTATTTAGAGAAAGAGCAAAAAGACAAGGCGAAGTTTTACTATGAATTATTGGACTTCAAAATTGATGAGTTGATGACGGGTTATCATCACAATGCCAATACTTCTTTGTTTTTGTATAGCAAATTGCGTTTCCACATTCAAAATAATACGCCACAACGTTTGTTGGCTGACGTAGAGCAATATTTATCTAACATCGAAGTGGATCAATATCGCCCTGCATTTTACATTAACTACCAAATGTTCTTGGCATATACCCACTTTTTGAACCATAACTATTCGAAATCTAACCGTATTTTGTACTCTTTGCGTAATACGATTAGCTTCCGCAAATTTGTTCATTCAGATTTAGAAGTGAAGTTCTTGTTAGCAATTGGTTATTGTATGGCGCAAGACACAGAGCTTGCCAATCAGTTGATTATGAGCTTACAGCGTCAACTTAGGGTAGATGAGTCAGGAAAATATGAGCATTGCAAAGTATTGTTAAAAATCTTGACAGTTGCCGTAGGTAGTCGCTCTTCTACGCGCCGCAAAAACCTTGAAAAATACATTCCGCAATGGAAAGCCGAGAACGTGGGCAAACACGCAATCCTTGCCGATTTAAACTTGGCAAGTGTCTTCCTTGATGGGGGTGATTTCTAAAGAAACTATTTTATATAACCTTAAAGAGGTGGCTCTCCTTTCAGGGAAGCCCCCTCTTTTTGCTTGATAAGGTAGGCAGAAATCCCATTTTCCTATTGCCTATTTTCATAAATTCTCTAATTTTGCCCTCAAAATACATTATCACGAGATTATGAGCGAATCAACAAATCACTTAGAAACGCGGCTGGGCTTATTTTTGGCGATTTTTGCTGCGATTTTGGCAATTTCTGACCTGTTTGCAGGCAAGTATGGAGATGATGAAATCATTGCGCACAACGAACAAACGAAGGCGTATAATTGGTTTCAATCTAAAAGTATTAAACAAGGAATGTCGGAAGGGCATCTTTCGGTGCTAACTTCGATGAAATTAGGCGGCATGGTGCAACCTGATAGGGCTACCAAAGTGGATTCTTTAATTACGCTTTCTAAACAAGAAATTGGGCGTTATAAAAAGGAAAAAACGGAGATTTTGGAAGGGTCTGCCAAAGTAGGGAAAGAAAATTGGGTGCAGGAAAAAGAGGGAAAACTAGGGCAAATTACAGGCGCAAACGAATGGGGCGAAAAAGCGGACAAACTCGGTGCGGCAGGCGATATGTTTGATTATGCAGGTTTGTTTTTGCAACTTTGCCTTGTAATGGGCGCAGTGGGTTTGATAACACAAAGCGAAAAACAAAAAAAGATGTTTTTTATGATGTTATTAGGCTTTGGTCTTGCGGGAACGATTTTTACAGTAATTGCTTACAAAATGGCGATGGTCGTATAGTAAGTGCTTGATTAGCATTGTAAAAAGAAGAACTCTTTTTACAATGCTACTATTTTTAAGGGGTATGACGAAATTCATTTTGCGACCTTGGCAAACAGGAGATGAGCCAGCTTTGGTCAAATATGGCGATAATTATGATATATGGATGAGCTTGCGCGATACTTTTCCACATCCTTATACATGGAATCAGGCGGCGGCTTGGATAGAACTTGCAAATGCGCATCAACCATACCAAAACTTTGCAATTGTGGTGAATGGCGAAGCGATTGGTGGGGTAGGCATTGCTTTGGGCGAAGGAAATTACCGTAAAAAAGCAGAAATTGGTTATTGGTTAGGGCAGCCTTTTTGGGGGAAAGGGATTGCTACTGAAGCACTTAACCAAATGACAGAATATGCTTTTCATTCTTTTGACATTTGTCGTTTGGAAGCACACGTTTATAGTTTTAACACCGCATCTTGTCGCGTACTCGAAAAAGCAGGCTATGAACTAGAAGGAATTATGCGCCAAAGCATCGTAAAAGCCAATCAGGTATATGATGCATATTTATATGCCAAGCTAAAAAACTTACCCTAAAATACAAAGGTGAATCCCTCTAAACTTCTTTCTTTTTTCCCCTAAAACTCGCTCCTTGCTTCCCAAAAATAACCGTACCTTTGTTGAAATTTTTCACTCATTGAAATTTTTTTATGCTGCTCACAAAATACATGGAAGTATTTTTGCAAGAAGAAAACAAAAGGCTATTTACCATTTTTATTTCTAAGATCAACATGACAAAAAAATATATTTGGGGCATTTCTGTCCTTGTGTGTATATCTGTATTGGTTGCGTGTAAAACGACAGATGCTACCAAGAAAACGAATCCTCCTGCCAAAATGAATACGACTTTAGTAGATATGGGAAGCCCAATTGCTAGTAGTGGTGTTGCTGAAAATGAAAGATTTTCTTACCATGAAACACGGAAAAGAAGTTATGACCTTGTGCATACACACCTAGTTTTGAAATTTGATTATGAGAATAGAAGGATAATGGGCGAGGCAATACTTAGTATTACCCCTTATTTTCACCCGATTGACTCGGTTGTGTTAGACGCCAAAGGTTTTGATATTCATGCGATTAGCCTAAGCAAAAACACCAACAATTCTCAAAATAAGGAAGGACTCGCAACATTAGCTTATCGTTATGACCAGCAGCAAATTCGTATTGCTTTAGATAAAACGTATTCAACCCAAGATACATTTCTCTTGCACCTTCGCTACACAGCAAAACCTTATGAAAGAACAACCTCTTCGGGTGTGGCGATTAGTTCAGACAGAGGCGTTTATTTCGTAAACCATGACAAAGCTAACCCTAAATTGCCGCAACAAATCTGGACACAAGGCGAAACTACCGCTAACTCGGCTTGGTTTCCTACTTTTGATTCGCCTAATGACAAATGCACAGAATATTTAATCCTTACTTATCCTGCCGAGTATCTTTCTGTTGCGAATGGCAAAAAAGTACATTCTTTTGTCAATGAGGACAATACCAAAACTGATCATTGGGAGCAAAAATTGCCTCATTCGCCTTATCTTTTTGCCTTTGCGATTGGCGATTTTGGTGAGTACAAGGACAAGTGGCGCGATAAAGAAGTCAATTATTACCAAGAAAAAAAATATGCCCCTTATTCTAAGGCTGTTTTTGGCAATACGCCCGAAATGATGGAGTTCTTCTCGAACAAATTAGGCATGGATTATCCTTGGGATAAGTATTCGCAAGTTGTGGTAAGGGAATTTGTGAGTGGCGCGATGGAGAATACAGGTTGTTCTATTTTCTTCGATAAATTAAACAAGGATAACCGAGAATTATTAGACGAAAGCCATGACGATATTATCGCACATGAGTTGTTTCATCACTGGTTCGGGGATTTAGTTACTTGTGAAAGTTATGGAAATTTGAGCCTAAATGAAGGTTTTGCCTCTTACTCAGAGTATTTGTGGTTTGAACATAAATACGGTAAAGATGCCGCAGATTATCATTTGCATAATGATTTACTGTCGTATTTGGGCGAGGCTTCTTACAAAAAAGAAGCGATTATTCGATATCGTTATGACAAAGATGATGATTTATTTGACCGTCATTCTTATCAAAAAGGGGCTTGTGTGCTTCATGCTTTGCGTAGTTATGTGGGGGATAAAGCCTTTTTTGCTGCCCTCAATTATTATTTAAAAAAGCATGCTTTTGAAACGGTAGAACTCGCAGATTTAAGAATGGCATTCGAAAAAGTTACAGGTGAAGATTTGAATTGGTTTTTTAATCAATGGTTTTTAAGTCCTGGACACCCTGAATTAAATTATGCCTACCAAGCTGATTCTGAACAGATTAAAATTAACATTAGCCAATACCAAGACGCAAACCCTGTGCCTGTATATCGTTTGCCGCTTACTTTAGAAATTCAAGATGCAAATGGAACAGAGCGCGTTCTTCCTATTGAAATTAACAATGTGGACACCACTTTTGTCATTCCAAATGTGGGAAAAGTAATGAATTTGGTGCTAGATGCAGAAGGTACTTTGGTCGGAACCATTAATAGAGCGGCGAATGAGGTGGAAATGCAGCATCAATTAAGTCATTCTAAAAATTATAGACATCGTATCATTGCCGCAGAGTATCTTGCTTTGTTATCAAATAAAAGTGATGCCACCATTAATGCCCTAAAACGTGCGCTCAAAGACCCTTTTTGGGCAGTTCGCAGGCAGGCTATGGAAGGATTGATAGCGTATGAAGGGATTCGTAAAAAGGAATTAATAAGAGAGATTCTTCCTTTTGCAATGACAGATAATAAATCAGCGATAAGGGCTTTAGCTTTGGCTTCTTTGAAAAAAGAAGGAAGTTTAGAACCCTTTCACAATAAAAAAATAAGCCTTAACTTAGATAGTATTTTGCAGGTAAGTTTGAATGACAGCAGTTATGTAGTTCAAAATGAAGCACTTTCTATTGCAAGTTTATGGAATGATTCTTTGGCGCAAAATGCGGCTTTAACCTTAACAGAATCCCGAAATGAGTTGCTACGACTAAGTGCCTTGCGTGTGCTACAAACCCAAAAAGAGGGGCTATATGCTGAAAAAATCTTTGATACCATTGAAAAAATTGAAGGGACGAATGAAAAATACTTTGCTATCCATTCTTTTTTGCCTCCTTATTTAGAAAATTTGCCCGAAGCTAAAAAAGCAAAAGGGATTGTGATGTTATTAAACATTGCAGAAAAAGACATAGATTGGTGGATACGTTTAAATGCTGCTGAGGTATTAAAAAATTATATGCACCGCATTGAAGTAAGAAACTATGTAACTACCATTTTAGCAAAGGAAACAAAACCTGAGCTTCAGGCTTTATACCGAGAGATAAAGAAAGAGTTATAAGTTATCCTTTCTGTTCTTACTTTTGAAAATGATACATATAAAAAACAGCTTGTTATCATAAAAACAACACAAGCTGTTTTTTATTATGCTCATTCCGATACTTATTATAGGCATACTTAAAGTAAAAATACACAGTCTAACATAAATTATGCTCATTCTTGATTTAATTATAGTACATCTTAACAAAAATACATATCATCTGTTACTTATTATCTTCAGTATCATTCTATGATTTATTAACATAAAACAGGTATTAGCATATTCATTCTCTCCTTTTTCATCAATAAAAAAAGTATTGACAATATTAATATAAGGTAGCACGATTGTTTCTTATACCTTTCTAGTTTTATACTTATCCTTTGTTATTTTTTACTTTTTTATCTCATTTTTAGACAAATTATTTGCATTTGTAAAAAATAGGTATTAACTTTGTCTTTTATCTTTTTCAACTTTATATTCTTATTCAATTTATCTTATGACAGGTTCTCAACAATCTTATGAAACACAGCTAGGTCGTTTTCAGAGTGCATTAACACTTCTTTTAGCTGATAACAATTATTCTCCGACTAATGCACTTATTACGAAAGCTGCTTTAACTTCTTTTTCAGATGATTTAGCACAGTATAACAATTTAGTTACACTTTCTATTTCACAAATGAAAGACAAAAGAGATGAAAGAAGAAATATTTCTTTTATTAAAAATTCGAGTACGCCTGATATTACCTTGGAAGCAATTTTAAAAAATGTTTGCAATTATTTAGCCGCAGAATATGGGGAAAGCAATGTGGTATATAAGCAAATTAAAGATTTTGTAAAGAAGTTAAACTCTTATAGAACAACTAAGAAAAACAAAAAAACAGAAGAAGTAACAGTTGTTACGCATAAAGCAGAAGGAACTTTTACTTCTTTGGCAGGATACTCTCGCCAAGTAGTTCAATTATTGCAAAGTCCTGGATTAGTTTATACCCCTTCTAATGTAAATATTTCTATTGCAAATATAGATATACTTGCTCAAAAAGTAACACAGTTGAATAGTGATATTGCCTTACTTCAACAGGCATATAGTCAGGCGGTTATTAACCGAAAAATGGCTTTTACAAGTGAAGAAGGGTTAATAAAAAGAATTTCTTCGGTTAAAAAATATTTAGCAAGCTATGAAGGCGGAAAGAAAAATGCTAAATATTTGCAATTCTGTGATGCACTTAAAAATGGCTAGTATCAGTAAACAATTAACAGTAAACAGTTATCAGAAAAAAGTATTGATTATCAAGTAAATACATTTTTGAAATTGGTAACTCATTTTGTTTATATTACAAACCTAAGGTTTGCTTAAAATAATCGGAAGCGAGTAACATTCTTGTTCCATACCAAGAAAACATTTCGCCATCAACAATTTGAATTTGCGCGGCAGGAGCTAATTTGCGGAAATAGTCGAGGTGTTTTTCTGCAAAAGGATAAGGCTCAGAGGATAAAAAAATAGTTTCTATGGCTAAGTCAGCAAATTGTTTTTCCTCGATGATAGGATAACGCTCGCCTAAAGTGTGCGCAAGGTTCTCAAACCCTAAATGCGTCAATACTGTGTCAATGTAAGTGCCTTTGCTTGCCAACATAAGTGGTTCTTTCCAAATAAAATACAAGCATTTTTTTGCTTCAACTTTGTTTTTTAAGGCAGTCCATTGTGATTGAATGTTTTTAGTTAATTGATTTGCAAGTAATTCTGTTTCGGTCAATTTTCCCAAAACGCGAATCATTTCCAAAGCTGAAGTAAAATCATCTATATCAAACACAAAAACAGGGTGTTTTTTGGCTAATTCCTCCACGATTTCTTGTGTATTTTCCTCTTTTACGCTCCAAATTACATCGGGTTTCAGCGCGTCAATTTGCGCAAAGTCTATTTTTTTAGTTCCGCCAATAATTTTTGCTTTTTTTACTTCTGAAGAAGGATGAATGCAGAATTTTGTTCTCCCCACCACTTTTTCCGCTAAACCTAAGTCATATAAAGTTTCGGTAACAGAAGGACAAAGAGAAATCATTCGCTCCAATTTAGCTGGGAATTGCACCCTTCTGCCGATATTATCTATATATATTTTCATTTTTTTATAAAAAATTAGCTTTGATAATCAGTGATTTATAAAATAATTGCAAAAAAACACAAAAAAAATCACAAAATCACTAAAAAAGATTTGGATATATGAAAAAAAGGTGCTTATTTTGCACCACGAAAAAAGGAAAAAGTTCGAGGTGTAGCACAGCCCGGTTAGTGTACCTGCTTTGGGAGCAGGGGGTCGCAGGTTCGAAT
>JBJXHA010000569.1:0-10502 GCA_046160275.1 Bacteroidia bacterium
CCGCTACAGGTTTTATCTAGCCTTACATTTTTGCCACTACCAGAAAACTTATCCCGTCTATATTTCCTCCGTAACCTCCTGAAAACTCACCCCATTCTCTGCAAGTTCTGCTAAAAGAGGGGCGTAAATTTCCTCATAAATCGGGGCAATTACGCCACGTTTAGTAATTTTATTTTGTAAAATGAGTTTTACACCCATTGCCGCAGGCAAGCCCACTGTTTTAGAAATTGCGGTATGTTCATGGTCTGTGCCAATGACTGCCATCGTTGCCGTTTTTTGGTATTTTTTCCCTTCCCACTGATAAATTAACTTATCCACCATCACCAACATATCTTTGTCGCCCTCTCTAAATACCCATTTTTTCATCAACAAATCTAGCAAAATTTCGGCAGAAGTCGCATTTTCCTTTTCGATGCGCGTACTTTCAAAAATGCCTAAGGATTTTAACCTTTCCATTAACTCGCTATCCTCTGCTATACCCAAGAAACTTGCCACTGCTGTTTCAATAATTTCGCTTTCATTTTGTACTACATAACACTTTACCCAGTCGCGGTAGGTCATTTTTACCGAATCACGAATCCGATATTCATTGGCAGTTAAACCTAATTTCACCAAAGCATTCCAACCTTCGCAAAAACCTTTTGACCGCAAAGTCCCCCTTAACATCGTGCGAACATGGGGTAGATTATACATTTCAATATAATAATACGAATCCCGATTAGGGTAGGCTTCAAAGCTACCCATCTCGCCCATTTCCACCGTATCAAGGGTAGAAAAAATGCGATTGTAAGGAATAAACCTGCGCAAACCATTTCTTAAATAACAAGCTGAAGCCTGCCCCGCCAAAATGACATTCATCGGACTCCATGTAAATTTGTAGCCCCAAGGATTGTCGTTGCTTTCTGGTGCGACTAAACTCCCACAATAAGAATAGACTTCCAACACCTCGCCGCCTTTTTGGTGAATTGCATCAATGCCTTGCATAATGTTCAAGTGGTCAATGCCAGGGTCAGCCCCTAATTCATTCAAAAAGATGAGATTTGCCGCTTTTGCCGCTTCATCTAGGGCTTTCATTTCGTTGGAAATATAGGAAGCTGTAACCAAATGCGTTTGGTGCTCTAAGCAGACTTTTGCAACCTCTATGTGCATAAAAGGAGGCAACAACGAAACGACAACATCTGCGTTCTGCACAGCGTTCATGCGCATTTCCTCCTTACTTCCATCAAAAAAAACTGCCTTTCCACGTGGGTGATTTCCCACTTTTTCTTGAGCAAGTTCCAATGACATATCGCCTACGGTTACTTCCCAGCTTTCCGCTTCTGCGTGTTGTAACAAATACTCAATCAAATCTGTAGCCGAGCGACCTGCGCCCATAACAAATATTTTTTTCATGCTTTTGTTAAATTTGGGCGCAAAGTTACGGAATTAGCCTACATCTTTGGCAATTTTATCTTTTATTTTGTTAACTTTGTGTTTTACACCTTTAATCTCTTAAAAACGATGAAACACATTCTATTTTTTAGCTTGTTTTTGCACACCCTTTTGGCTTTGGCGCAACCTGACGATAATCCTGCCAACACTGCGGGCATTTTGGTCATTGGGAAAACACCTATCCAACAAATGATAGCGTTTTATGAGGCGATGGAAAAGCCTTCACAATCTTTTATGATGAATAACCCACAACAACAAATGAAAATTGTGGGCGCGCAAGGTACTGAAATTCTCATTCCTGCCAATGCGTTTCAAGACAAAAATGGGAATCCTGTTAACGAACCTGTGGTGATAACTTTGCGTGAATATTACCATTTAGAAGATATGCTCACGGCAAATTTGAACACACAAACTGATGATGGGCAACTCTTAGAAACGGGCGGAATGATTTATGTGGAAGCAAAAACGGAAAAGGGCGAGCCACTTACCATTCAAAAAAATCAATCTTTACAACTGACAATGCCTGTGCAGAATACGCTGGATAGTATGCAGGTTTTTGCAGGACATAAAAATGCACAAGGGCAGATTAATTGGCGACAAGCAGGACAAAACAACCGTTTTATCCCCGCTAATTTTGGGTCTTCTTTTCCAGAAATAGATTGGAAGTCAGAATATTATGTGCCTTTTATTGTGGAAGGTTATGTGGAAGAGAAAGGGAAAAAGCGGAAAAATGTTATCAAAATTAACCAATTAGATGAGCGATTTGAAAAGGAAAAAGCAGACCTTGAGGCACAGTTTAATCCTTTGGCAAGCAGAGCGAAACCTGTATTATCTCGAAAAATTAAAGATGGCGTAGAAATTATTACGTTATATCCCAAAGATGTACAGAAACTGTATTTGAAATTTGCGCGTTTGAAAGCCAGCCAAGATTGGAGAGGGAAACATTTTATTGATACAATTACTTGTACTGCAAGGACTTACCAGCCCTATATTTCTGACAAAAGAGAACTTCGCTATAGCCAAAAACAAGTGAGTGATATGCAGAAAAACCCGCGCAAAGGCTTTAACTATGAATTTAAAGGCGCAACAAGGGAAGATAGTTTTACGCTGATTCGGAAAGTGTTTACGCTGTACATGGATTCTACTGATTGTGAGCAGTTTATGACAAAATGGAAAAATTACTCCGCCTTAGCAATGGCAACGAAATTTGACAGTTTGCCACAAGTTTCTTCGGTAAGAACAAAGGCAAATACGCTGTTTCAAACAATGAATGCCGTTGCTACAATCAATCAACTTGGTTGGATTAATTGCGATAGATTTTACAATGACCTGCGACCGAAAACGACATTGGTTTTTAAACCAGAAAATTTCAAAATTCCGAGCAATTCGCCAGCCTTGTTGGCACTTTCTCACAAGGTTCTGATTGATGCAAAACTGATATTTGTGAACGAAAAAGCCATTATGCAAGGGAGATATAATAATGAGGGCGAAATTGAATTTCCCAACATTCCTATCGGTACAGAAACCTATCTCATTGCAAGTCAATATACTAAAGACGGAGGAAAGGTACTTTTTGCCTCTCTCCCGCTTACGATTACTAAGAGAAATACTGAAATTGCGGAATTTGAATTGCTTACACTTGAGGAGTATAAGGCAAAACTAGCAGAAATCGGGAAGCAGTGGAAAAAGTAGAAAAATATCAAAAAAGTATGGATGCGTACAGGCTATGCCGTAGCCTAATTTTTTTCCAAGCTGCAAGCAAAGAATTACTATTTACGGTACTCGATAAGAATTAAGCAATGGATAATTAATAATTGACAATGGAAAATGATATTAACTTACTTATTATCAATACTTTGAGTAAAAATAATAACATAAACTAATTCTTACCGAGTACTTAGTTTAGATTATTTTTATTATAAAAAACTAACTATCAACACTTTATGCCTGTTTACTGATAACTGTTTACTGATAACTGTTAATTGTTAACTGGCACATAGTTTTTCCATTTCTGCCCAGATCACAGCTGCCGATTTGTCCCAAGAAAATCTTTCTTTTTGAATCTGCCCCTTTTCAATGAGTTCTTGGCGTAAAGTTGGGTTGGTGGCAAGTTGAAACAGCGCGTGTTGAATTTCTTCGGGGGAATGTGGCGAGGCAAAAAGAGCTGCCTGTCCGCACACTTCGGGCAGCGCGCCTGTATTTGCGGCAATTATCGGGCTGGCACAATTCATTGCCTCTACCGCAGGAATCCCAAAACCTTCTAAAAAAGACACCAAACACAAGCCCAAAGAACTCGCGTGAATTGCCGCCAAATCCTCATCGCTCACAAAACCTGTGAATTTTACCGCATCTTTGTGTTCCATTTTTTGGTAGGTTTCCATCGCGGATTGCGTTTTCCAACCTTGTTTTCCTACCAAAAGCAGTTGAATATCAGAGGAATAATTCTTTTTAAATGCATCAAAAGCAAGTAACAAATTTTCGATGTTTTTACGCGGTTGAATTGTTCCTGTAAAATGAAAAAAAGGCTTGCCGTCAGCATATTTTGCGCGAATTTGCTGCTGTTTTGCCTCACTAATTGGGTGAAAAAAATGCGCATCGCAGCCGTTATAGGCAACCGTAATTTTTTGTTCTTCTATGTGATAGCGTTCTATTAGGTTTTGTTTTGTGTAATTCGATACCGAAATGACGTGGTTTGCCGCCTGCCCATATTTCGGAAAAAAATGTTGATAATAGCGCAATGCAAGCGCAGAAGGCACATCTTGTGGGCGAATTTCGTAGTCTAAATCATGGAAAACCGCAATTTTCGGCAACTTACTTCCCATCGGCAAATAAAATTCAGGCGAAAAGAAAGCATCTGCCTTCAGTCGTTTTAGGTAAAGCGGAATCGTAACATGAAAACCCGCATACCACAAAAAAGGATGGCGCAAAGGCGGCGCAACAATATGCGGAACGACATTTTCCCCAAAAATCATCTCCTCAGCCCATTGCCTATCAAACAAAAAATGGAAAGTAACATTGGGGTGGCTCTTTACCCAACGTTTCAAAATTTCATAGCCAAAACGACTAATGCCGTCTATTTTGTTCGGTAATAATAAGCGAGCGTTGATGGCAATTTTCATGGTGATTTGCTAAGAATGATGCCGCAAAGTTAGGGTTTTACCCGCAGAAATGAAAAGAGGCATAAACTATAACAAAAAACTAGCGTTTTTAGAATAATTTTGTAGCTTTGTCACACATTCCCCAATATGCAAAAATTCATTCGCTATGCCCTTCCTGCTTTGCTTTGGATGGGCTTAATTTTTCTTTTTTCGCATCATCCTAAGCATGAAACGGAGAAATACAGCAAACTGGTCATTGCTTTTCTGCAATTTCTTCACATAGATTTGAATGAAATGACGATGGGTGGAGGCACTTTTTTGGTAAGAAAATTAGCCCACGTTACCGAGTATTTTATTTTGTTTTTGTTCGTTTCGCGTGCTCAAAAACACTACTTCCCTACCCTCTCAAGCCTCTATCTCATGCTATTTTGCCTACTTTATGCCGCCTCTGACGAGTATCATCAAACTTTCATTTTTGGGCGCGTAGGTTGCCTTTCTGATGTTGGGGTAGATATGTTAGGCGTGATATTGGGTTGGCAAATCCGCAAAAAATCCCTATTTTTGTAAAAAATCTCAAACAAATGCTGGCAGAAAAATATTCATTAGGAATATTAAGCCTATGAGAACATCATAAGAAATCGCATTTTTAGATAATTGCATTTCTTTAACAAAAAATAAATGAAATCATTAGCAGCTTTAGGCAAGTATTTTTGGAAATATAAGGGGTATTTGATGGGGGGGACTATTTTTGTGATAACCTCTAATTTATTTACGATTTATCCCGCGCAAATCATTCGTTTAGCAATGGATATGGTGATGGATTTGGTACGCTTGCAGGCTTTGTATAAGGGGTCGCAAGTTGCTACGAGTTTTAACAACATGATATTCAATGCTTTACTACTTTCTGGGGGATTAATGGTGGGGCTGGCTTTAGTACGCGGCGTTTTACTTTTTTATACGCGCCAAACCTTAATTGTCATGTCGAGACACATCGAATATGAAATACGAAAAGATATTTATGAGCATTTGCAAGGCTTAACGCTCTCTTTTTATCGAAAAAATAGAACAGGCGACATCATGGCGCGTGCAGCCGAAGATGTAAACCGCGTGCGAATGTTTTTGGGACCCGCAGTGATGTACACGCTCAATACTATCACTTTGTTTGTGTTGGTACTTTCTGCCATGTTTTTGGTGAATCCTACCCTTACTTTAGTGTCGCTGCTGCCTTTGCCTTTGTTGAGTTATTCTATTTATAAGGTGCAATCTGTGGTTGAAAAGCGCACTACGCAATTACAAGAGCAGTTGTCGCGGTTGAATGTATTTGCCCAAGAAATGTATTCGGGAATTAGAGTGGTGAAAGCCTATACACAAGAAGAACAAGCCGCGAAAAAATTTAGTGCAGAATCTGAAATGTATAAAGAAAAAGCAATGCACTTGGCAAGAACTGATGCGATGTTTTTTCCTGTGGTCATGTTTTTGGTCGGTTTAAGTAGCGTACTTACGATTTGGGTAGGCTCAGAATTGGTGATTTCGGGCAAACTTACCATTGGCAATATTGCCGAATTTATGATTTACGTGGGTTTATTAGCTTGGCCTATTATTTCTTTGGGCTGGGTAACAACTTTAATTCAACAAGCGGCAGCAAGTCAAACGCGCATCAATGAATTGATGAAATCGCAACCTGATATTGCTTTTACCGAAGAAAATACGCCCTTGACATCGGCAAAGTTAGCATTTAAAAATGTTTCTTTTTCTTATCCTGAAAATAACCTAAATGCCTTGCGAAATGTCAGTTTTACCCTAGAAAGTGGCAAAAAATTAGGCATTGTCGGACCCGCAGGCGCAGGAAAAACAACCCTTTGTCAGTTGATATTGAGGGCATTAGAGGCAAGTTCTGGGGAAATTCATCTCGATAATCGTGGCATTTCTACTTTAAGCAAGGCTTCTTTACGCGGAAACATCGGCTACGCGCCACAAGATGTCTTTTTATTTTCAGATACGATTCATAATAATATTGCTTTTGGCAAACCCGATGCGACCCAAGAAGAAGTAGAAAATGCTGCCAAAGATGCGATGGTTTATCATAACATTGTGGATTTTAGCGAAGGTTTTGAAACAATGATAGGTGAAAGAGGAGTAAATCTTTCAGGAGGACAAAAGCAACGCATTGCGATTGCAAGAGCTTGGATAAGAAAGCCTTTGTTGTTGATATTAGATGATGTACTTTCGGCGGTGGACACACATACAGAGGAAAGTATTCTTCAAAATCTGCGCAATTTCCGCCAACAATCTCCTACGACTTCTATTGTGCAAGTAGCGCATCGCTTATCTTGTATTCAAGATGCAGATTATATTTTGGTGTTGGAAGAGGGGAAGGTTTCGGAAATGGGGACACACGAACAACTGATTTCTCAAGGCGGATACTATGCACGCATTCATGAGAAACAGCTATTAGAATCTACCGCTACCTCCTAATAAGATAGGAGGTAGTGACATTTTGACAGTTTGTGTATGCGCTACCAAGTAAAATTTTCTCAAAAGCGATTATTTACCTTTTTGATTGATAATTACATACAAGACAAGACCTCTTAAAAACAAGACACAAGTATTATCTGACAACTAGCTGCATCTTTTTGGGATACGAAATGAATGACATCAATGATATTTTCCATAGACACCATCACCTCTATGCTTCCTTTTTCAGCGATTGTTGCAGCATAACCCTTATTTTGCAGTACTTCCCTTAATGATTGTAAAATACTGCTGTCTGCAATTACTTCAATACCCAATTTTTCCCTCATAGCACGATTAAATAAGAATATAAATAGAGATAAACATATATAATATGTGAAAGACGCAGGCTAAACAAAAGTTCAGACTGCTAAAGAGAAGAACGAAAAGGGGAAAACCCTTTAGAATAGGTTTAGTAGTAATCCGATAACCTAAAACTGGCTTCTAATTCTACTCAGTGTTTCTGGTTTCATATCTAAATAAGAAGCAATATACTGTAAAGGAACTTGATTTGTTACACCTGGATATTCAGCTAAGAACTTTTCGTATCGCTCTGCTGCACTAAATTCATACATATCCATTTCTTTTTGGTCTTTATGTTGAAAAATTTGTGCCAGTAATATAAAAAATAATTTATAAAAAATAGGATTTTCGTCTGCTTTTGCAAAGATTGCTTTGGCATCCCACACCATAATTTTGCTATCTGTTAAGGCTTGACAGTAGCTAGACGTTGGACGATTTACCATAAAATCAGGGAGTGTAGGTGCAAAAAATTGAGGTTGCCAAACAAAATTTTTGGTATATTCTACCCCTTTTCGCGTTTTAAAGAAATAGCGAAAAATGCCGTTATGGTTAAAATATAACTCATGTACAGCAGTTTCAGGCGTAACTAAATAAGCATTCTTTTCTACTTTTCGAATAGTCCCTGCCTTAAAAAATTCCCTTACTTCTTGCAAATCAAGACCTATCCACTTTTTAGCTTCTACATATTGACTCACAAATGTTAGCACTTCATCTAATTCTTTCATACGCACCGAAGATATTTACGTTTGCCTACAAACGTGCGAAGTAAACGAATAAAAAAGCGATATGCAAGTTTTTTGCACATTTTTTATATGGGAGTGCAATTTTGTTGAATAAACGTGCTAGTTTTCTTTTCGATGTGTTAGGGATTTGCTTTCTTTTTGCCTAAATTTGGAATAGGCTTTTTATTTTATTTATATCCCATGAAAAAAATACTTCCTTTCACCTCTTTATTATTTTTGCTGCTTTCGTTAGTCGCATGGAAACCTGTTGGCTCGGAAAATACGCCTCCACAAATTCGTGCAGTAAAAAATGTCGCTTTTCAAACAGGCGAATTTCTAAAATATCGTGTACATTATGGCGTAATCACAGCAGGTTACGCGACCTTGCAAGTTGATAATAAGTTGACCGACATCAACGGACGAAAATGCTATCACATTGTAGGAAAAGGATATACGACTTCTTCTTATGATTGGGTATATAAAATTCGTGACCGCTATGAAACCTATCTTGACCAAGAAGCCTTGCTTCCTTGGCGTTTTGTGCGACACATTGAAGAGGGCGATTTTCGCAGTCACACAGAAACGCGTTTCAATCACCAGCAGAAAAAAGTGGTATTTGTAGATGAAAAAAATAGCGTATCCATCTATAATGTGCCTGAAAATATTCAAGATGTGATTTCTTGCTATTATTTTGCCAGAACACTCAACCGCAGTACGCTAAAAGCAGGACAACGCATTGCGATGACTAATTTCCTTGACCGCAAAACCGTTCCTTTGCAAGCAGAGTTTTTGAAAAGGGAAACGATTTCTGTAGAAGGAAAAAAATACAAAGCCTTAAAAATGAAGTTATTAATAGAGGAATCAGGCTTAGTAACAGATAAAAGTAAAATTAATTTTTGGGTTTCTGATGATGAAAACAAAGTACCTTTGCGCATTGAGGCAGAACTTGCGATTGGTTCTATTAAAATAGATTTGATGGAAACCCAAAATTTAAAAAATGATTTTTTGGCAGTAGTGCCATAGCATATATACCATTCCTAGAAAAATAGGCAAAAGTTAGGTAAACAATCCCCTAACTTTTGCCTATTTTCTTTATATCATGAAAAAAAACGTTTACTTAGCCTGTATCTTTTCTCGTATTTATCATTATTGTATCTAAATATAATATTCAAAAACAAATTTTTTACAAATATTAATATTATATACAAAATTTTGTTTATATTTGCATACTAATTATTTGTTAACCTACTGTATAGCAACAAAGTAAAACATTGTTGCAAATATTTTTTCGCTTATCTTCCTAACAAACTTCTTCCTTTTTTGGATAAAAACAACGAATATTGCATACCGTTTTTTCGGGGTATATTTTCTATTACTTAATCATTTTCAATCAAAAAATTTCATTTTATCATGAAGAAATTTTCATCAGCTTTGCTTGCCGCGCTATTTTCATTAGTTGGAGTACAAGCACAATCACATCGTTCTTGCGGAAGCCATGAGCATTTGTTGGAACAAATCGCAAAAGATCCATCTATGGCTGCTCGCATGGAACAAATGGAAGCTCACACAGAGAAATTTGCGAAAAGTTCTGCTTCTAAGGAGCGTGTAGTCTATACAATTCCCGTAGTTGTTCACGTAGTTTATAACACAACTGCTCAAAACATTTCTGATGCACAAATCCAATCTCAATTGACGGTATTGAACAATGACTTCCGTAAATTGAATGCAGATGCTTCTTTGATTCCTTCAAATTTTGCAGGAGTAGCAGCAGATTGCGAAATCAATTTCTGTATGGCACAACGTACCCCTACGGGAGCTGCAACAACAGGTATCATTCGCAAACAATCTACGGTAACGGCTTGGTCAACAAATGATGCGGTAAAATACACTGCACAAGGTGGTTCTGATGCTTGGGATAGAAACCAATATTTGAACATTTGGGTATGTAATATGAGTGGAGGTATTCTAGGCTATGCGCAATTCCCTGGTGGTGCTGCCGCTACAGATGGAGTAGTTTGTTTATATACTGCATTCGGTACAACTGGTACAGCATCTGCACCTTTTAACAAAGGTCGTACAGCTACGCATGAAGTAGGTCACTGGTTGAACCTTCGCCACATTTGGGGTGATGCAACTTGTGGTAGTGATTTAGTTTCTGACACACCTACCCACAATGAAGAAAACTACGGTTGTCCAGCAGCAGGTCACTTGAGTACTTGTGCAGGCACTCCTGTTGAAATGACGATGAACTACATGGATTATACCGATGATGCTTGTATGTATATGTTTAGTGCAGGTCAAAAAACAAGAATGCAAGCTGTTATAGCATCAGGTGGTGCACGTGCAACTTTGGCTACTTCTTTGGGTTGCCAAGCTCCTTCTACCACAGGTTGTGGTACTCCTGCAAGTTTAACTGCAACTTCTATCACTACAACAG
>JBJXHA010000570.1:0-7722 GCA_046160275.1 Bacteroidia bacterium
GCTATGATTCGTTGAAAAAATGGAACTATCATTTTAACAAAGATTATGTTTCTCCTTCTGTTTTTGATGTTTGGTGGTATTATGTTCAAAAAAATATTTGGGACGATGATTTAAAAAATATCAAAGGTGGTTTTGTTTTGCCTGATGAAGCTGTTACTTTGAATTTTCTGCGAGATAGTGTGCGCTTTAAATATTATGATGACTTTGCCACACCTGACACAGAAGACCGTAAATTTGTGGTGAGAAAAGCCTATCAACAAGCGATAGATTCACTCAAACGTTTTTCAGAAAATATGGAAGATTGGAAGTGGATGAACGTAAAAAATACGACTATTCGCCACTTAGCGCGTCAGACACCTTTTAACCATACGACTGTTCCTACAGGCGGAAATCGCGGGATTTTGAATGCTTGTAGCCGCTATTGGGGCCCTTCTTGGCGCATGGTGGTTTCACTAGGCAAAGAAATTGAGGCCTATGGTATTTATCCCGGCGGACAATCAGGAAATCCGGGTAGCCCTTATTATGATAATTGGGTAGGTGAATGGGCAAATGGCAATTATCGTAAACTTTGGTTTATGCGAAGCGCCAATGATAGCAATGGTAAAGTTGTGAGTAGAGAAACATTTAAAAAAGGATAAGTTTTTATCAATTAGCAAAAGGGTTCGAAACTTTCTAAAAAGTTTCGAACCCTTTTGCTAATTTGTGCCCCTTGCCACAATGCCAAGCGGTAATTTTTTTCCTGATTTTTCGGGAATATACAACTCTCCTATTTCTAATTTTTCGGTAAAACTTTTCTCAAAATGGGACTGTATTAAATTCTCCAAGACGAGCGGAGAAAAGCCCAAGGAATAACTATTAAACACTAAAAAGCTATCTTTTTTGGCTAAAATTTGCGCGATGTATTGTGTTAATTCGTTTACCATTTCCTCTAATTTCCACTTTTCGCCTTTCGGTCCATTTCCCCAAGCAGGTGGGTCTAAAATAATGCCTTGATAGGTATTGCCACGTTTTGCTTCGCGCTTCACAAAGGTAAAAGCATCTTCAATCAACCAGCGAATGTCTTTTTGTCCACTCGCCTCCATGTTTACACTTGCCCAATTCACCACTTGCTTAATGGCATCGCAATGAATAACTTTTGCCCCTCCTGCATTTGCTGCCAAAGATGCGCCGCCTGTATAAGCGAATAAATTGAGTACTTTGGCTTGCTTGAGTTTTTGGGTCGCATCATAAATAAAATTCCAATTTACGGCTTGCTCTGGAAAAATGCCTACGTGCTTAAAGCCTGTCAAGCCCAAGCGAAAAGTGAGTTTCATGCCTTTATATTGATAATTTACCCACCATTGGTCTTCTATTTTTTTGAGTTTTTCCCATTTCCCCGAATGACTTCCCTCCTGCACAAAGCGAGCGTGTGCCATCTTTTCCCAATCATTTGTCGACAAAGACTTAGACCAAACCGCTTGAGGTTCAGGGCGAGCCAAAACATATTTACCAAATCGCTCTAACTTTTCCATTCCTCCCGAATCAATCAACTCATACTCTTTCCAGTCGCTAGGCGTAAAATAGTGTGCATTTTTCATGTATTACGAATTTGACTGCAAAGGTAGGGGATATATTCACTTTATCAAAAAAATGCTTACACCCTGCGAAATGCTCACATTCAAGGTACTTTTCTATTTGGAAAACCTGACCTCAACCACCCACTATTCTTTCCTTAAGAAAAAAAATTTTTCTATTCTAACTGAAAACCTATAAATTGCCACGCAAAATGATAAATTCTCAAATTTTGCAGATTTTATCTAATATTTAGCAAGATTTCGTTCTATTCTACATTCTTTTATTTATGAGAAAAAATTACTTACTTAATGCAAAAGGTTTAACTTGGGCAATATTGGGTGGTGTTATGCTACTTCCGATGTTGTTATTTTCACAAGCGACCAAAATTCAAGGACGGGTAGTAAACCGCACTACCCAAAAAGCACTAGAAGGCGTAACGCTTGCAATTCCTGAATTTGAAACAGGGGCAAACACAGATGCCGGTGGAAATTATGTGATAGAATTTGACAGAAATGGAAAAACTACCGCAAATTTGCACGTGGAATTGTCTGCCTATACTTCGCAAGACCGAGAAATCACCTTAGACAAGCCTGAAATTACGCTCAATATTGAATTGATGGAAGAATTAACAACCGATGCAGTCGTGATTTCTTCTACGAAAGGTGCCGTTGACCAAAAGCAATCTAATTTAGTGTCTTCGGTTTCTGTCGTAAAACCAAGAAGCATTGATATGCAGGCAACTACGAGTGTTGAGAAGGTAATTACGCAAATTCCAGGGGTAGATAATTTAGATGGGCAAATTAGTATTCGTGGGAGTTCGGGTTTTGCTTATGGGGTAGGAGCGCGCGTAATGGTATTGATGGACGGGCTTCCTTTGATTTCAGGCGATGGGGGATATCCAGAAATGAGTTTGATTCCTGTAGATAATATTTCGCAAATAGAAGTATTGAAAGGAGCAAGTTCTGTATTGTATGGATCAGGAGCAATGGGTGGTGTTATTAATGTTTTAACAGGAGATGCAGGCGAAAAACCACGTACTTCGATTCGTTTTCGTCAAGGTTTTTATGACAGACCCAATAACAAATTACTAGACTGGGACGGAAAGAAAGCAGCTTATAACACTTCACTTCACGTTTTCCATCAACGTAGGATTGGAAGTTTAGGCATTACAGCCCAAGCCGACTTGATTAAGGATTCGGGTTATCGTCAAGGAACAGACAAAGAAGAGGGGCGTTTTATCTTGTTGACAAGATGGCAACCTAAAAAAATTGTAGGGCTTTCGGCAGGGGTAAATATTTCTTTCCGCAGTGATTCAAGTGGGAGTGCTATTTTCTGGAACCGTTATTTGCCTAAAACAGATACGCTTACGAATAGTCAAGGAAAAGACTCTTTGGTTAATGTTGGAGGAGGACTTACGCCTAATACGGGTGCAGGGGTATATCGTAAGCAGTTAAATACGCGTTTGGCAGTGGATCCTTATATCAAATATTTGACTGCAAATGGACAATTATTTTGGTATAGAGGCCGCTTTTTGAAAAATGATAATGTAAACAATTCAGGACAAGCTGCCTATTCTTCTGTTTTTTATAACGACTTCTTGTACAAAAGAAGTTTGATGGATAAAGTTGATGCTAAGATTAACTGGCAAAGTGGGCTAACTGTTGCATTAGGACAAACCAATTCGCCTGAATTATACAATGGAAATTACAAACAAACTTCCACGGGGCTTTATACCCAAGTGGATGGACTTTTTATGGGTAGCCGCTTAAATGTAAGTGCTGGCGCGCGTTTTGAAAATGTAAAAACGGATATTTTGTCAATCGCACAAAAAGATAGCACACTTGAGAAAAAAGGGGTTTATGACAGAAACAGTGCTGTTATTGAAACTGCTAACCGCCGCCCAATTTTCCGATTAGGGGTAAATTATGAAGTTGCAAGAGGTACAAATGTTCGCGCTTCTTTTGGGCAGGCTTTCCGTGTACCAACGATTGCAGAGTATTTTGCCAAAGTAGGGGCTGGTGGTGTGAAAGTTACGCCAAGTTTAGAGCAAGACAGCGCAAGCACGGTAGTACGTCCGGAAAGTGGGTATAGTGCAGAAATTGGTTTCCGCCAGGCTTATGCAGCAGGAACAGAAGCAGGAAAAAATAAATTTTTGGGATACGTAGATGTTGCCTTTTTCCAAATGCGTTATAGTAATATGATGGAATTTGGGGTAAATAAATTGGACTTTCTTACTGCAAGTGCTTATTTTTCAACAAGAAACGTGGCAGAAGCGCGTATTAGAGGATTTGAGGTTACTACCATTAACTCCTTCAATTTGGGCAAAGTTGGGTTAAATTTGTCAGGCGGGGTAACTTATTTGAATCCTAAAAACTTAAACGCAGTGCCTGATTCTCAACAATTGGATTTGTCCTATTATAATCCTGGAGATGGCGCAAATGCTAATCTTGGACAATTGGTGGTAGATATAAATTTCCGCAAACTTGTGGACAATCCAAAACTATTGAAATATAGAACAAATTGGTTAGTACGTGCTACGGCAGGCGCAACTTATGGCAACTTTGGCGTTACTACAAACTATCGTTATCGTAGTTTTATGACGAACATTGACCAATATTTGTATTTTGCAGTGCCCGATATCAAAATGTTCCGCGACAAGCATCCTAGCGGAGAACATATACTTGACTTAATTTTCTCGTATGACATTCCACACGAAAAATACAAACAAGTGCTTTCACTTACGATTGATAACATCGGAAACGTGGAATATTTTGTGATTCCTGGAACAATCGCAGAACAACGCAAATTTACCTTGCAGTATCAAGTGAAGTTTTAAGCGTAATCATGTTAAGTAATTGATAATTAATAATGGAGAATGGATAATGATTACAATCATTGATTATCAGATATTTATAATGATTTAAAAACCTTAAGACTTTTGATAAAGTACTTAACAAAATGCTTTCCAAACAGTACATAAAACTTGTTTGGAAAGCATTTTTTATGATTTTACTGCTAATTACTGTTTTGAAAATACCTTATCCTTACTATTATTCAAATAATCAATGAGATAAATTCCAGTCGGTAGGTCGCTGATGTCAATTTGATAAGTACTAACATTTTCCTCTATTAGCACTTTCTTTAAAACCTGTCCCATTAAGTTCACAATTTTGAAATTTCTACCCATAGGGTTCCTATCAAAATGTACAACAAGATAATCTTGTGCGGGATTCGGATATAAATTAAAAGCGGTGGATTCCTTTTTTATTTTAACCGTTTCACTATATGCATAAGAGCCATCTATGTCTATCATTTTTAAACGATAATAATTGGGTAGCATAGTCGTTTCATGCGCAAAAGTATAATTTTGAACCTGTTGCTGATTATGGGCATTTACCCTAGCGATTGGTTGATATGCTGAGCCATTTTCAGAAATTTGAATTTCAAAATGGCTTACGTTTTGTTCTGACGCAGTTGTCCAGGTTAACAAGGCTGTATTTTTTTCTACTTGCACAGAAAAAGCAGTTAAAACCACAGGAAAAGGAGCCGCACCATGTGAACCAAAAGCAAAAGGGCTGAACGTACCATTATAATTTCCTGTAAGCGTAGGCAAACTAAACAAAAGTGGGTCTGAAGCAAGATAAGTTGCGCCATGCTCTGTCCAAGTTGAAGAAGGCGTTACGCCATTATTATGAAAAATATAGTGCCCTGCGTTTGTGGCAAAACTCCCCCCAATCGTAACATTGCTCCCAAATCCTACCTTCATGCTTACATTTCCCGATCCCGATTGCGCATCAATGTCCCAACGCACATCTTCAATCATATCATCAAACTCAATTCTACCTGGAGTAGGGGCATTAAAGGCAGCATTGGCAAAATTATTTTCCATATTTGGAAAAAGAACTGCATTATTTCCGCCACCAATTGCCCAAGAATCAGGCTCCATACTCGAAAAAGCAAAAGATTGCGCGGTACCATTATTGGTAAGCAAAAAAGGCGTAAATCGCTCAATTGCTCCGCTTGCTTGCATTGCCATTGGAAAAAGAGAAGCTTCTCCCGCTTTAATAAAGCGTTTGAATCCTTTTTGCCCTGTTCCAGTTCGAGAAGTAATGAGTACATAATGCGAAGTCGAAGCCCCTGTTAATACTGCATCTATCAGCATTTCAACGGTTTCATTTGCCACAGCCCCAATTTCGATAATACCATTTAGATTGAGTGTATTACTTACTTTTATGCTCGTGGCAAAACTCGCTAAGCCTACTACTTGTGTGGTAAGTAGGCGGTCACGGTTATTTTGCGTATTTACCGTAAGGGTATGCACGGTATTTCCTGTACCTGAACGTGCCACAATTGCGCCAAGTGCTACCTCGTGCGCACCAGGGGC
The DNA here is from genome assembly GCA_046160275.1 of Bacteroidia bacterium. Classification (GTDB taxonomy): domain Bacteria; phylum Bacteroidota; class Bacteroidia; order J057; family J057; genus JBJXHA01. Next base: position 5,939 of record JBJXHA010000570.1, read on the forward strand.
GGTACTTGCAGGAATATCATAAATGAGGGTTGCATTCGCGCCAAATGTTACCCCCGAATTTCCTGAACCATCGTTGCAAGTGGAGCAGGCTGATAAAATGGTAGTTGTGCCTTGTAGGGTAACAGTACCATTCAGCGTAATTGTTTCCCCATTCAATGCACCTTGCCCTCCTTTTCTCAATACTAGATTTGCCCCATCACTTACCGTAACGGGACCAATATAAGTGTCAGAACTTGTTCTTCTTCCTATATAATCACTTGTCAAGGTGCAACCTGCGGCGATAGAAATACTACCTAACCCATCTGTTCCGACAGCGGTATCACCTGCACTATTTCTATCTACTAACAAGGCGCGATTGGTGGGCATTTGGAAGTTTCCACTTGTTAAAAGAAACCTGCCACATTTAAAATCAGAAAGGGAACCTGTTGTAGCGGTTTCTCCTGTGGTCAATGCGATTTCGCATATCCAGTTTTTAATTTGGTCTCTTATCCCATAATTATTGGTTTGGTCGGTATCACTGTTTGGGGCAATATCTCGACTACTACCGACAAATTTAATTCTCCCGCCTGTTGATGCTGTTCCAGAGCCTGAAGTAATCATATTTGTGCCAAAGGTCGTACCTTTTTTAATCACTGCTCCTGATAATTCAAGGACTGCGCTTGTTTTTAAAACCAAAGAAAGATTGATAGAATTAGGTAAAACCAAATCGGTACACTTAAAAGTCCCACTAGGCACTTCAATGATAACCCCGCCAGAAACTCCTCGTAAAATGACGTTGTCCCCAACATCAGGAACAACTCCCCCCACCCATGTAGCCGTACTGTTCCATTGAAAAGTACCAGAAGTGTTTACATTGGTAATGTCAGCAGCAAAAACATAAGTAGTACAAACAAGAAAGAAGAAGAAACAAAGTTTTGTAAATAAATTGTGCATAAAATAAAAATATAGATGAAAACCAAAATACAAAATGTTACATAGGGTTTAAAATATCAGCACTTTGTAAAATTGTGATACCCGCATCTCGCATTTCTACTATTGCCTTTTCAATATCTCCTGCCTTTAATTCCACCCCACGACAAGCATCTATGATAACGAATGTTTCAAAGCCCAAAGAAACTGCATCTAAAGCGGTGAATTTTACGCAATAATCCGTAGCAATTCCTACAATATAAACAGTTGTAACGCCTTCAGCTTTCAAATAATCGCCCATTCCTGTGGCTTTTCTGTGTCCATTGTCAAAAAAACCGCTATAACTGTCAATTTCAACATCCGTACCTTTGTGAAAAATTTTCGCTACCTTTTCCATATTAAGGTTAGGCACAAACTCTGCCCCTTGCGTATGTTGGACACAATGCACAGGCCACAATACTTGACTCAAACCATGCAAATCAATTACCTCACCTGCATTTTTACCTTCATGATTTGCTGCAAAACTACCATGTTCAAGCGGATGCCAATCTTGAGTAGCCACCACAAACTCAAATTGCTGCTGCAACTCATTTACCAAAGGCACAATCCTATCGCCTTCCTTTACCGCTAACGCGCCATTTGGCACAAAATCATTTTGAATGTCTATTAAAAGTAATGCTGTTTTCATGGAAATGAAAAATATAAGTTATTATTTATCAATTATTTAGTACAAGTAACCTAATTGCCGAGGTAGTCCTTCAAATGTAATGCTAACTAAAACCTGTAGCGGCTGCTTTAGCTGCCGCAAAAGCGCAAAAACGAAGTTTTTGCAAGTTATCGGGCAGCTAAAGCAGCCCGTACAGCATTACATTTAT
>JBJXHA010000571.1:0-15821 GCA_046160275.1 Bacteroidia bacterium
GGCAGTATATTTTATTGACAAATTTTCATCAATACGTAAAATTATTTGCGCAAAAATTTGGGGTAGAAGTTTTGGGAGATGATAAGCCCATGCAATCTGCTACTTATGGCGATATTACGATTTTGAATTTTGGCATGGGTAGCGCAATGGCGGCAACAGTGATGGATTTGCTTTCTGCGATTCATCCCAAGGCGGCTTTATTTTTGGGAAAATGTGGTGCCTTAAAAGAACAAAATAAAATTGGGGACTTGATTTTGCCCATCGCTGCCATTCGAGGCGAAGGAACAAGTAACGATTATTTGCCTTTTGAAATTCCCGCATTGCCTTCTTTTCGTTTGCAAATGACCGTTTCGCACACGATTATTAAGCATAACATGGATTACTGGACAGGTACCGTTTTTACAACCAATCGGCGTGTGTGGGAGCATGATGAGGCGTTTAAAGAACGCTTGCGCAATACTCGTGCTTTGGGTATTGACATGGAAACTGCGACCATTTTTATTGTGGGTTTTGCCAATAGTATTCCACACGGGGCTTTACTGCTCGTTTCCGATAATCCGATGACACCCGAAGGGGTAAAAACCTCCGCTTCTGATAAAAAAGTGAGCAGTGATTTTGTGGAAAAACACCTTGAAATTGGGATTGATGCGCTAACTGAATTGGCAAACTCTGGCGAATCTGTGAAGCATTTGAGGTTTGAAGCAGGAAAGTAAAAATACTTTTTTAACAGAAGATAACGCTTTATTTTAAACAAAGTGGTTGATTTTCACGTTATAACCGAAATTTGGTCTTGCGAGGGAAAGGAAGTACTTTTGCAAGCTTATTTTTGTATTATCATTAACAAATAACATTATACGAATATGGCAATCATGATAACAAGCGAGTGCATTAATTGTGGTGCTTGCGAACCTGAGTGTCCGAACAATGCCATTTATGAAGGTGGCAGAAATTGGAAATTTTCAGATGGAACAGATTTAAAAGGTTCTATTGATTTTGGCGAAGGCAATGTATTTGCAGCAGATGAGGAAATGGATGCAATCTCTGATGAGGTATATTATATTGTTCCTCAAAAGTGTACGCATTGTGTAGGTTTTCATGAAGAGCCGCAATGTGCTGCCGTTTGCCCTGTGGATTGTTGTGTTCCCGACCCTGACTATGTGGAAACAACGGAAGAATTGGAAGCGAAAAAAGAATGGCTACATATTGCGAAAGTTAAGTCATAACAATAGACTAAATAGAAACATCATAAGAGACAAACCTATTTCAAGGTTTGTCTTTTTTATTTAATGTTATTAAAATCAATTCGATAAACGCACCTTTGTAGCGGCTGCTTTAGCTGCCGCGCAAAAACGAAGTTTTTGCTAATATTGGGCAATTGAAGCGGATTCCCATACAACAAACATTTTTAGGACTACCCAATTTTTTTCTTTTGGGTGAAAGCCTACCTAATTTTCATTTCCTTCAGTATAATCGCCTCCCAATACAAGTTTTTCCTGCCCCTTATCGTTATCTCTCCACCAATTCAAAGGAAATTTTAACCAAACAGGCATAAAAAAATACATTTGAGGTAATTATTTGTGGATAATTTGGTAAAAAATATAGAAATTGCGGGCATTAATTCGTTATCATTTAACATTTTGTATAATTCTTATGAAAAGTATGAAAAATATTTATCAGCACTTTTTGTTTCTGCTGCTGTGGGTATTTGGGGGACTTACGCCACTGTTAGCTTCCCATATTATGGGGACAGATATGAGCTATCAATGTATAGGTCCTTGTAATTACCGCATTTATACCAACATCTATTATGATTGTGAAGGGGCTTTCATGGTTGGTTTGGTGCCAGCCCCGAATATTAGCCCCTCTAATCCATTAGGAACTACGGGCGGTGTAATGACTCCTGCGCCACCAGCTGTGTCTGCAGCAAATTTTGGCTTAGTAGGTGTTCCTACGGGTTGTAATGTACCTGGTCTAACATTTGGTAATGCCACAAACTTGTATTATTATGAGGTACCTGTAATTTGTCCCACACAACAAACGGGTTGCGTTGGTACAAATCAGCCCATTAATGGGGTCGTAGGTGCTACTTATTATTGGGACTTAAACCTTTGTAATACGACTTGTCAACAAGTACAGATAAGCTGGGATAACTGTTGTATGAACCAAACGATCAACTCAGTGTTAAATCCTTCTTCGGTAGGTATGGGTACTAATACTACTACCATTGACCTAACCCTAGGTGCTTGTAACAACTCCCCTATTTTCCAATTTGAACCTGTACCTTATATTTGCGCAGGGCAGGCTTATACGTTTAGTCAAGGTGCTTTTGACCCAGATGGAGATTCTCTTTCTTATAGCTTAGGCCCTTGTTTAAATGATGCTTTTGCTACAGTACCTTATAATACAGCAGGAGGATATAGTGCCGCAGCTCCTTTGGGTTCAACTTGGAGTGCTTATGTTGACCCAGGTACAGGGGAGGTAACGTTTACTCCTACCCCTACAGGGAATCAATTAGTAGCGATTATGTGTATTTATGTACAGGAATGGCGAAATGGTGTGCAAATTGGGGAGGTAGTGCGCGAGATGCAAATTACCGTCATTTCTTGTAATGTCGTTCAACCAATTGTAGATATAATTCAAAATAATACCCTTAGTGGGATTTCTGTGCCACCGTTGGGACCTTATACTACTTTTGCTTGTGTGGGTTCGCAGGTGTGTTTTGATATAGGAATTACCAATCCACAAGCGGGGATTAATTATACGATGTGGTGGAATCAAAGTTTAGTAGGCGGTTCTTTTGTTTCTACAGCGAACCCTGCGCAAATAGACTCAGTGATTTCTGCCAATCCTCAAGGACATTTTTGTTGGACTCCTAGTTTCCCAGGTGTGTATAATTTCGTAATTTCGGTAAAAGGCGATAACTGTCCTGTTCCTGGATTTACGCAGAAAACATTTACGGTTGTTGTGGATCCGGGTATTTCGATAAACGCACAAGTTGATTATATAGATTGTAATGAAGTTCTGTTTTCGGGTCTTCCGCCCTCAACTTCGCCTGGACCTTTCGTTTATTCATGGTCAGGCTTAGGAAATTTGAGTGGAAATCCGAATGGGGGCGATTCTAGTTTAACGCACCTTTACCCAGGCGTTGGTTATTATCCCTGGATTCTGACAATTACCGATGGTTATGGCTGTAAGGGAACAACCAATGGATTGGCAAATATCCAAAATGGTGCAATTGCAGATGCGGGTTCAGATGTAACCATGTGTTCAGGTTTTCAATTTCAATTGGGAATACCTCCTATTACAGGGCAAACCTACTCGTGGTATCCTGCAACAGGTTTGATAGGCGCAAACTCAACGACTATCGCCAACCCGAATTTTACCATGCTTAATCCAGGTCCCGCCCCCGATACCTTTGACTTGACACTGCAAGTTGTAAACGGCGGCTGTATTACTTATGATTATACTACGGTGATTGTTGCTCCAAATCCTGCGGTGGACATTATTCCTGCCTCGCCAGATGTCTGCGAAGGGGAATCCGTTGTATTAACTGCTACGGGAGGAACAAGCTATTTATGGAATACAGGAGATACAACGGCAACGATTACTGTTACGCCAAGTAGCACTGCTAGTTATTCTGTAATTAGTTTCTTAGATGGATGTTCAAGCGTACCAAGTTATGAAACCATTATTGTAAAACCAGGTCCAATAGGACAAATTACGGGGAATCCAAATGTGTGTGGAGGCCAAAGTACGAACTTAATTGCTTCCTCTTCTCCTACGGGGACTTATGTTTGGGACGATTTGAGTACAAACCCAATTCGGAATTTCACCAATGTGACGGGTCCCATTAATGCATATATGATTCCAACGGCAAATGGCTGTAAAGGAGATACCGTATTTGCGCAAGTGAGTGCCTTTCCTTCGCCTGTGCCTAGTTTTACTTTTAACACAGTTTGTCAAGGTTTACCGACTTTGCTTACAAATACTTCTACCGTAGCAGGTGGAGCTATTATTGGTACAAATTGGAATTTTGCGGATGCTAATTCAGGTTTCCAAAATAACTCTAATTTGCCTAGCCCTAGTCACGTATTCACCTCAAATGGAACGTTCCCCGTACAACTTGTTGTTACCTCTAACAACGGTTGTATAGACTCTATCACAACACAAGTAACGGTTTCGGCTGTGCCAAATGCTTCATTTACGGCAACTGACGTTTGTTTTGGAGGAACTAACCAATTTGTAAGTACGAGTACAATTGCGCAAGGAAATAACTTGACGAGTCAAGCTTGGAATTTTGGCAATTCACAACAAGGTTCAGGGCAAACGACTAGCCATAATTACGCAAACTACGGCGATTATGTGGTAACGCTAACTGCTACTTCGGATAATGGTTGTGTGGATTCGGCAAAGAAAACGATATTTGTTCACCCAAATCCTGTATCTAATTTTACATTTGATGTAAATTGTTGGCAGATTGGAACACCATTCATTGCCACTCCAACAGTTCCTGCTTATCAGCAATACAATCAAGTAACAAGTTATGCTTGGGATTTTGGAGATATGATAAGTGGAAATAATACAAGTGTGCAAGCGAATCCTTTCCATTTGTTTTCAACAGCAGGAACATTTAACGTGAATTTACAAGTAACAACAAATAAGGGTTGTACACATAATACAATCATTCCTGTACTCGTATTGCCACAACCTGCTGCCAATTTCACCATAGATAAAACTTGTGCCAATGAGCTGTTACAACTTACCAGTATTTCTACCGCAGACCCTTCAACACCGCTAGTTCAGTGGGAATGGTTCTTTGGAAATACAGGAGGTGCATTCACCGTAGGGCCACAACCTACCTATAATTTAGCACTTTTGGGACCAGGTACTTATCCTACGACATTAGTTGTAACAACAGATGAAGGTTGTAAAGACACAATTTTACATGATATTGTGATTAATCCTGTCCCTAGCCCCAAATTCTCGGCAAAACCTGTGTGTTTAAATGACCCAACTACTTTAGTAAATGAAAGTCAAATTTCGACAGGAAGTGTCATTTTCTATAATTGGCAGCCAATTCCCGGTATTAATATAAGTGATAGCACAAATGCTTCTCAAACTTATACTTTTCCAACAGATGGGCAGCATTTAGTAACATTAACGGCTATTTCAGATTCGGGTTGTGTTACGAGTACTACAAAACCTATCACAATTCACCCTTTACCTGTGCCTGCTTCTTTGCAAGGAGATACAACTTGTTTTGGCTCACCTGCGATATTAGAGGTATTCACGCAAGAAAATGAAATTGTGAATTGGTATTTAAATGCAGGTGACACCGTTCCTTTCCATAAAGGGGATAGTTATGTTACGCCACCACTTTATTATGGGCAAACTTTCTACATTGACCTTATTACAAAATATGGTTGTAGAAATGGAGTTAAGTATGAAATTGATGCCGAAAATTATCCTCCCGCAGATTTGAACATTGTGGTGGACAATAAGGAAGTCTTAATGCCAAATAATAGCGTTTCTTTTGCAACTGCTAGTACAATTGGTTTAACGGCTTATTCTTGGACATTTGGTGATGGAAATGAATCTTTATTGCCTCGCCCTGTACATGAATATGGAACAGACGGACGTTATACCGTTGAATTAAGAGCAATTGACGAAAATGGCTGCGAACTCATTGCAACACAACCTATTGAAGTGAAAAAAGTGGTGTCTTTGATTGTGCCTTCTGCTTTTACACCAAATGGCGATGGAACGAATGATGATTTTTATGTAGGCTATTACAATCTAGCCGCCTTCCGCATTGCGATTTATGACCGTTGGGGTGTTGTCGTTTTTGAATCTAACAGTCCTGATTTTAAATGGAATGGAAAAGATAAAAAAGGAAAAGATGTGCCAGAAGGAACATACGTTTGGGTGGTAGAAGGGGTTGCTTTCGATGGTAATAAGGAAAAACAATCGGGTACAGTAACTGTATTAAGATAACGATAAAAAAGGGAAGCCCATGTAATTAAAACATGGGCTTCTTTTTGTTTTTAAGAAAAATATGTTTCTTTTTTTGCATAAAGTTCAGGCTGCTTTTTTCTTGTATTTACTTTTGTGTTTGCTTGCTTGTCAAACCAGTCAACAGGTGGAGCAAAAGCGAGTCATGCACATTTTTTTAACGGAAAATGCGACCTTTCGTGGCTATAATTTGGGCGATAGTTTGAGTAAAATCAAGGCAAAAGCAGAAATGCCCCCAAAACATGAAGATTGGCTAGGCTTAGTCTATGCTTATCAAGTGGAGAAAAATTGCCAAATGCAGGTAGAATATTATGCAGATAATGTACAAACAGGGCGAAAATCGAATCGCTTGCAGGCAATTATTGCCAATATTGAGTTGCAAGATGAAATTGAGGCGGCAAATTTATACGAAGAAATGCAGGAATTTTTGATTCAAAAATATGGCGCAACTTCAGGGAATTTTGGCAACCTTCGATGGGAAGATCCTTTGCTAAATTTAGAGATTTTGTTAAAATTACATCCAAATAAAAAAGGAATTACCTTAAATTTTTTAACAGCCAATCATTATTAGGAATAGGAGAAATGGGGTGATGATTTATTTTTTGCCAAAATGTGGAAATCTGTGAAAAATAAACGCGATTGTCGTAACTTGCGGGCGAAATAAAAAGCAATAAAAATAAGTTTGCATGGTGCGCAAAGCGAAAGAACTTAAAACGTGGTGGCAGGGCTTATCAGAAAAATGGCAAAAACTTTTTCTGATAAATCATGCTTTTTCATATAAGTTCTCGGACAATGAGCGACAAAAAATTGACCTTACGCAAAGTCCTTTTTATAATTACGAAAAAATTTACCACCAAACCTTTGTTTTATACACACCTTCTACCCAGCAATTATATGAAATTCTCAACCTAGGCTATTTCGATTGCCGAAATTGTGGCTTGACTTCTTTGGCAGAATTAACCGTCTTGTCAAACTTAGAAAGTTTGAATGCAAGCCATAATAAACTCACGCAATTATTAGCCTTAGAGGGCTTGAACCTTCTGCAAGAATTGATTTTAAATAATAATAGCCTAAAATCCTTTCAACAACTTCCTGCTTTTCCGCAACTTTCTTGCTTAAATCTTTGTGCCAATCAGTTAAAAGATTGCGCTGGAATTGAGCGTTTTTCGCAACTCAAAGAGCTAAAATTAGCTTGGAATCTTTTTTTGAAAGATATACAGACTATCAGTGAAATTGCTGGGCTGGAAAAATTAGATTTGTCTAATACTTCCGTTGCAGAAATAAGCGCACTCAGCCGTTTAACCCAACTGAACACATTAAATTTAGCGAAAAATAAAAAAATTAACCAAATTGAAAACCTTGCTTCTTTGGGAAATTTGGTGCATTTAAACCTACATCACAACCAAATTTCAGACCTTTCTCCTTTGGCAAATTTGAGCGAACTAAAAGTACTCGACCTTAGTAAAAACGAAGTGCAAGATGTGAGTCCTTTGACTTCTCTTCCACAACTCCAAAAATTATCGCTACAAAATAATCAAATTCGCCAGATTCAAGCACTTCGGCAACACATTCACTTAGAAGAACTTAACCTCAGCCATAATCAGTTATTTTCACTTTCGGGCATTGAAAATTGTGTGCAGTTGTCAGTATTATATTGCGCGGGAAATCAACTTTCTAGCTTAAAAGGAATTGAGAATTTAACTCAAATTAGGCAATTAGATTGCGCCAAAAATCAGCTATTGGAATTAGAGGGCTTGCAAGCATTGGTGGAATTGCAAATTTTGGATAGCAGTTTTAACCAACTCACGCACCTACATCATTTGGCTGAACTTTCTGAACTTACGCATTTGCATTTGCATCACAATCAAATCCATGATTTAGAGCATCTTGCAGAATTGTATAGCATCGAACACCTAGATTTACACAACAACCGCCTAAGCGATCTTAGAGGCATTTCTCAACTCATTTCTTTGGAATGGCTAAACCTTTCTTTTAATGAAATTGAGGAACTTGAGCCGCTTACGCATCTTCGAAAACTAACACATCTTTATTGTCAAAGCAATAAAATTCAAGATGTTAGCCCAATCAATATGCTACTTTCCTTAGAGAATTTATATTGTAGTTACAACAAAATTCGCAGCTTAGACCCGCTTCAACATCTGCCCGTTTTGGCATTTATCGAAAAAGAAGGTAATCCCCTCACAACGATTGGCGATGAGATGTTTTCTTGCAATGCAAATGGCGGAGAAATTAGAATCGTGTGAGTTTTTTAGGAAAAAGTAGCACGAAAATTGAATAAAATTTTGTATCTTCGCTGTTCGTTCTATTTTTATAGCGTTCGGGACTTTTTCAAAGTTCCAAACGCTATAAACAGTTACTTTTCACGAAAAATAGTATCTTTCAACATTCACCAAAAATGAAACAATCGCTCGTTTATTTGCTTTTTTTGATTAGCACCGTAAGTTTTTCTCAAACAATCCAAACACCACCGCGTATTATTTCTAACGGAAATGGCGCAATTACAGGCAATTCTAATTTGAATCAAGCCCCAACGAATAATGTTCAGCCACAAAACCAGCCCAAAGGAATGGGTAACGACATGTATAATTTTCGCATTGCCAAACTCAAATATCAAGGTGGCGGAGATTGGTATGCAAACCCCACTTCTCTCCCCAATTTGTTGAAATTCATTAACTTAAACACCAACATCAAAATCGCGCCTACGGAAGACATCGTGGAGCCGGGCAGCCCTTTGATTTATCAATATCCTTACTTGTATATTACAGGGCATGGAAATGTGAAATTTTCGGAGGCGGAGGCAAAAAATTTGCGTGAATATATGTTGGCGGGTGGTTTTTTTCACATTGACGATAATTATGGGATGGACAAATACATTCGTGAGGAAATTCAGAAAATTTTTCCCGATAAAAAGTTGCAGGAAGTTCCTTTTAATCACCCGATTTATCACGAGCAATTTGAGTTCCCTGGGGGCTTGCCCAAAATCCATGAACACGATGGAAAGCCTGCACAAGGTTTTGGTATTTTTGACAAAGACAGGCTCATTTTATTTTATACCTACGAATGTGACCTTGGCGATGGTTGGGAAGACCGCTCTGTGCATGGCGACCCCGAAGAATTGCGCCAAAAAGCCTTACAAATGGGAACAAATTTGGTAATTCATGCAATAACTCATTGATAATCAGATTTATTTACATAAAAATGAATAAAAAATGCCTTTTACTGCTATGGCAGCTTTCTTGTGTTTTCTTTCTTTTTTCGCAGCCCAATGTACGTCAAATTTGGCTGACCGACCAGTTGTCGCATACTTTTAGCGCACCCGATTGGCAGTTTCGCAAGGTGGGCGAGAAGGAATGGTTGCCTGCAAAAGCACCTAGTACGGTGCATAGTGATTTATTGGCAAATGGGAAAATTGAAGCCCCTTTTTTGGGCGAAAATGAAAAAAAATTGCAATGGATTGGTGAAACAGATTGGGAATATCAAACTACTTTTGAATTAGAATCCTTTGATATTCAAGCAAATCACATCGAATTGGTGTGTGAAGGTTTGGATACTTATAGCCAAGTTTGGATAAATGGGCAAGCCGTTTTTACAACGGAAAATATGTTTCATTCCTATCAAAAAGAGGTAAAAAAATTACTGAAAGAAGGTGAAAATACCCTGCACATTCGCTTTTTTAATGCAATAGATAGCACCCAAAAATTGTCAAAAAAATATGCACACCCGCTTCCTGAAGGCGAAAATGGGCGCGTATTTGTGCGAAAAGCTGCCTATCATTTTGGTTGGGATTGGGGACCGAAGTTTGTTACTTGTGGGGTATGGAAACCGATTTATTTGCGCTTATGGAATGATTTGAAAATCAGTGAATTGCAAGTAATTCAAAGCCAATTAGATACAGCAAAAGCTACCCTAAAAATTCAAGCAACCATTCAATCGGAATTTACCAATGAAAAATGTTATTTTTTGAGTTCCGATGATGAAGGAAATGAATGGCTCGACTCTTTGATATTGCAAAAAGGTGAAAATCAATTTACTACGCAATTTACGATGTTAAAACCAAAATTGTGGTGGACAAATGGTTTAGGTGAGCCGCATTTATATAAAATGTTGTTTCGTTTGGTAAAAAGCGGAAAATTAGTCGACCTCAAAAAAGTGGATTTGGGGCTAAGAACGATTGAAATTGTGCAGGAAAAAGACGAAAAAGGCAAAAGTTTTTATGTGAAATTGAATGGTGTTCCTATATTTATGAAAGGTGCGAATGTCATTCCTTTCAATAGTTTTTTGCCCAAAGTTTCTGCCGAAAAGTACGATTCTGTATTGAGTTCTGCCAAAAAAGCCAACATGAATATGCTGCGCGTTTGGGGTGGGGGCATTTATGAAGATGACTATTTTTATCAATTATGCGATAAATACGGCATTTTGATTTGGCAAGATTTTATGTTTGCTTGTGCCATGTATCCTTTTGATAATCAATTTCTTAATAATGTAGAAACGGAAGCAACTTATCAAGTAAAACGCCTGCGCAATCATCCTTGCATCGCTTTATGGTGTGGCAATAACGAAATAGATGAAGGCTGGCATAATTGGGGCTGGCAGAAAAAATATGCTTTTTCCAAGAAAGATTCGAGCGAAATTTGGAAAGGTTATCAAACTTTGTTTCACCAAGTTTTGCCTAAAATTGTTCAAACGCATGATGCGCAACGCTATTATCATCCTTCCTCGCCAACCTTTGGCTGGGGGCGAAAACAAAGCCTGACCGAAGGCGATGCACATTATTGGGGCGTTTGGTGGGGCTTACAACCTTTTTCGATTTTTAATGAAAAAGTGGGGCGTTTTATGAGCGAATATGGAATGCAAGCGATGCCTGACATAAAAACGGTGTATAGTTTTACAAAACCTGAAGAGAGAACCTTGTTTTCGCCTGCTATCAAGCATCACCAAAAACATCCTACGGGTTTTACCAATTTAGGCGTTTACCTAAAACGCGATTATCGAAAAGCAAAGGATTTAGAAGATTATGTATATAAAACACAACTGCTTCAAAGTGAGGGAATTAAAATCGCCATAGAAGCACACCGCCGCAACAAACCTTATTGCATGGGGACTTTATATTGGCAGTTAAATGACTGCTGGCAGGTTTGCTCTTGGTCGAGTTTGGATTATTTTAATCGCCCGAAGGCGTTGCATTATACCGTTCAGAATTTGTATAAAACGCATTTGCTTTCTTTTTATGAAGAAGATAATTCCTTGAAAGTAAAGGTGATAACGGATTCTTTGGCAAATTTTCGTGCAGTACTTTCAATAACAACAATGAATTTTGAAGGGCAAATCATTTCCCAAACTGACAAAACGATAGAGATTTCGGCTAATTCTGCTAAGGCTTACTCCTTCTTTATTCCAGTTCAAAAAGAGGTGCCTGCTTTTTACCAAAAAACAACGCTTAGGCTTGCTACTTTATCGATTGATAATCAAGTGCTTGCAAAAAATATTCATTATTATGCTGCGCCCAAAGATTTGAAATTGCCAAAACCTACTTTTACCCAAAAAATCATCGAACCTACTTTTTCTTTGTTAGAAAGTGAAGGCGAAAAACGCTATATTATTGAGATTCAAGCAGATAAATTAGTGAAGAATTTATATCTCTATGCCGAAAATGAGGACATTGAGGTCGAAAATAATTATCAAGATTTATTGCCAAATGAAAAGCGCAAATGCTATGTGAAAAATAAAGATACGGTCTTGAAAATGAAGTATTTGAATCCATAATGCAAAGATTTTCAAAAATATTCAACAAAACTATGTACTTTTGCGCTTTCCAATCTATTTCGTTTTTTATGAAAAAAAGTCTGTTTTTCTGCTTGCTGATATGGGTAAATGTAACTGCTTTTTCGCAAGAAATTGTGAAGGTAATGCACTATAACTTATTACAATACGGTGCGCCTTTATGTCCTGATGGAGTGACTACCCCTGTGGTTTTGTCGCAAAAAAATACTTGGTTAAAAACGATTATGCTCGCTTACCAACCCGATATTTTTACGGTAAATGAAATGCGTAAAGACATTGGTTATGCAAATAACATCAGGGTGAATGTGTTAAGTTTTTATAATTCAGCAATGAGTATCACGACTTTTGGCAATTCTTCGGGGTCAGACATTGTAAATACGTTGTTTTATAATTCCAATAAATTTGGTTATTTGAAACATTATGCCATTACGGGTAATGTTCGGGACATAGATGTATATAAATTATATCATAAAAATTCGACAGTTGCAGGAGATAGTACCTTTTTATGGGGCTTTGTGGCGCATTTAAAAGCCGGTAGTGCGAGTACTGATGTTTCTCAACGAACTGCTGCTGCACAAGATGTAATGACTTGGTTAAATGCGCACCCCGAAGTAGATAATTATTTTATTAGCGGGGACTTTAACTTATACACCAGTAGTGAAGGCGCGTATCAAGCCTTTCTTAATCCGAATGACACTAGGCGTTTTTATGATGTTACAGGGCAAACTACGGGTTGGTCAGGAAGCAACTATAAAAATTATCATACCCAATCGCCGCGGGTTTCTGCAAATAATTGTGGCACAACAGGCGGTATGGACAACCGTTTTGATTTTATTTTGGTCAATAATGCGATTCTCAATAATGCAAATGGGGTAAAATATGTTGCTAATTCCTACAAGGCTTATGGAAATGATGGCGTTTCGTATGATGTTGCCTTGAATTGTGCTGCCACAACTTCGGTTTCTGCTACGGTTTGTACCGCATTACAAGAAATGTCAGACCACCTTCCTGTGGTGATGGAACTGGAATTTCCTACGATTGTGGGAACAGAACAAGCCTTACAAAAAACAATGGGCGTAGAAATGCAAGTGTTGGGGAATCCTGTGGAAGAAGAATTAGCATTAAATTTCTCGTATTTTTCTACAAAATCAACTACTTATCAATTGTCTATCACCAATACGTTAGGACAGGTTTTTCATACACAAACCTTGATTGCCATGGAAAATGGGCAAAGGCTTAATTTTTCTTGGCAAACTTATCCAAGTGGCTTGTATTTTATTCACCTTACTGACGAAAAAGGAAATCACTTGACGAAAAAAGTGTTAAAACGCTAATTTGAATTATACAAGCATTTTTTGAGAGTTAGGAACTTTTTAGAAAGTTCCTAACTCTCAAAAAATGCTTCTTAGAAAATCGTATGAAAGCCGAAAGGTTGAAATAAAGTAACAATAAAAACGTTTTGCTGTTACTAGATTGTGAGTTTGAATAACAATTCAAACGTAAATTTTAACAGATTAAACGTTGAATGATAATACTTTCAAAAAAAAGACGTTGCTTTGTAAATCGTACCTTCTTGCTTGTCATGGATAGGTTTTATTTTACGATTATGTCTTTTTTCACGCCACGCTATTGGGTAATGTTAAGATGCACAAAAACTATCTAAACACTATCTCAAAGATTTTTATTATCAAATTTCTTATGTTTTGCTTATCGAATTCCAATTGTATAATATTACATCCCATGAGGAAAAATATCATTCAAAATTTGGCGGTCTTTCTGTTTGTAGTAGTGACTTCTCTCACTAATTTGAAGGCGCAAACAGCCGACTTTACTGTAAACGATTCATCAGGTTGCGGAACGCTTACCGCAATCTTTCAAGACCAATCTACCCCACAAGGGAGTATTGTGGGTTGGTTGTGGGATTTTGGAGATTCTACATCGCCCTCCATTTTGCAAAATCCCGTACATATTTATGCTGCTGTGGGGTGTTATGATGTTACGCTTACTGTAACATACAGCAGTGGGGCAACCCAAACCATTACAAAACCTGACTTTGTATGTGTTCATGCCTTACCTGGTATCTCCGTTTCTAATGCATCGTTTGCAGGTTGTTCTCCCTTATTGGTAGATATTTGTGATTTAAGTACGAATATGGGAGGGACAGGTTCTCAATGGATATGGGACATTCCTAACCAAAATCTTCAAACAGACTCCTGCCTAAATGTGGTCGTTTCAGACCCTGGTGTATATGATGTTACTTTTGTTGTTACCAATAGCTTTGGTTGTATCAGCGATTCTATTTTTAATGATATAATTACGGTTCAGCCTAGCCCTGTGGTAGATTTTACCACTGCAACCGCTTCTTCGACTTGCAATAATCCGCCTTTAATTTTAGATTTTCAAAATCAAACTACTTTAAATGGTTTAACAAACCCAACAGGAGTTACTTATAACTGGGCTTTTCCAGGTGCTACCTCACCTGCGCCTCCTACCTCAACCTTATCCAATCCTTTGGGGGTTACGTATTCAGCAGCAGGAAATTATGATGTTACCTTGATTGCCTCGACTTCTTTAGGTTGTGCTGATACTTTAACACAAATAGATTTTGTTTCTATCGGACCCATTGTAGCAGATTTTAATATTCCTACTACGATATGTGTAGGGCAACCAGCTACATTTACGAATAATTCGTCTGGTGGGGCAAATACATTCTCTTGGGATAGGTCATGTGATGGTACTATTAATGGATTGGGAGCAAATTATACAACCACTTTTCCTACTGTTGGCACATTTTGCCTACGATTGATTGCCAAAAACCCAGCAGAAGGCTGCTCGGATACAGTAGAACAAACAATTACCGTAAACCCTGTACCTACTGCTGATTTTGTGGTGGACAGAGTCTTGGATTGTGAAGTGCCAAGTACTTTTACTTTTGATGATAATAGCGCGAATGCGGGTGCAGGTGCAACTTATTCTTGGGATTTTGGGGCAAATGCAACCCCTCCAACTACGGTTGTTACGAATACAAATGCGATTAATGTTACCTTTAATGCTGGGGGAACACAAGATATTGCGCTGACTGTGGAAAATAGTTTCGGTTGTAAAAATACACAAACGAAAAACGCATTTATCAACATTGCTCCGCCTGCTGCCAATTTTAACGCAATCAAAAGGGAAGGTTGTATTCCGTTCTCTTCTGCATTCACTTCTACAGCTACACCTACAGGCGCGCCTTATACGCCTTACACTTACGAGTGGGTTGTGGATCCTCCAGGAGGGGTAACATTTGCACCGAGTAATACGGTATCTAATCCTACCATTACGTTTGCAGATACAGGAAAATATGACATTACCTTAATTGTTACTACCCCTGGCGGTTGTAAAGATACGGTTACTAAAAATAACTTTATCAAAACGGGAACCTTACCTGTTTTTGATTTCATGATTGATGATACAGATGTGTGTGTAAAACAAGAAATACAATTTAACTGTGTACCCACTGACCCGCTTTGGAAATACAGTTGGGACTTTAAGTATGATGGAACATTCAACTCTCAAAGTACTTTGGATAACCCTGTGTATGCTTACACAGATACAGGATCTATGACTGTTGCCTTGATTGTTAACAATAATGGGTGTAAGGATACGCTGGTGAAAATAAACGAAATTTATGTAAATCCACCTAAAGCGGATTTTACTTATACGCCTGCGGTGTCTTGTAGCGTGCCATTTGCTGTATCTTTTACCAATACTTCCGATGTACCAACATCGCCCGCTATGAATTATGCTTGGACATTTAACATGGGCGCAAGTAATATCACGTCTTCGTTATTTACACCCCCCAACCAAAACTATCCACCTGCGGGAACTGCTGTTTATCCTGCTACTTTCCCTGTGAAATTGGTAGTAACTGACCCACAATCGGGTTGTGCAGACTCTGTGATTCGAGATATAACCGTAGGGCAGCCTAGTTCAGATTTTACGATTGCAGTGCCTACCGTTTGTAA
>JBJXHA010000572.1:0-12891 GCA_046160275.1 Bacteroidia bacterium
TGTCTCTAAAAGAGAGTCCCGTTAAAGTGGTTAATTTCTCCAAAGGTGAAATATCGCTGACTTCATTGCTAGAAAAATTGAGTATCGTTAAAGCGGTTAATTTCTCCAAAGAACGAAGGTCACTGACTTCATTGCTTTCAAAATCAAGATTCGTTAAAGCGGTTAATTTCTCCAAAGGACGAATATCGCTGACTTTATTGTAAGAAAAAGTTTTATTGCTATAAAAATTAAGATTCGTTAAAGCTGTTAATTTCTCCAAAGGTGAAATATCGCTGACTTCATTATCGGAAAAATTGAGTTGAGTTAAAGCGGTTAATTTCTCCAAAGAACGAAGGTCACTGACTTCATTGCTTTCAAAATTGAGATTCGTTAAAGCGGTTAATTTCTCCAAAGGTGAAATATCGCTGACTTGATTGCTAGGAAAAGAAAGACTTTCTAAGCTATCACTCAACACTTCTATTCCTGTTAAATCCGTAATTTGATTTTTTTGCCCTGTATTCGGTGTTTGTTTCTCTTCCCAGTCTGCTGTGGAGGCATTGTATTCATCGTAGTATGTTCCTAAGTTTAGGGTAGTCAAGCAAGGTAGCCCGCTTAGGTCAGGCACTTCTGTCAGTCCGCAGTTGCCAAGGTCAAGGAAAGTAGCCGCCGTCTTACGGGCATAAGCGATTCGTTCTTTTACGGTCATGATATTTGTATAAGAAAAAGTGAAAGAGAAATTAATTGCATTTAAGACGCCTGTTGTACGGGCTGCTTCAGCTGCCCTCCATTGGCAAAAACTTCATTTTTGCGCTGGATGCGGCAGTTAATTCATTTCAGTAAATTAATTGCACTTAAAATGCCTGTTGTACGGGCTGCTTCAGCTGCCCTCCATTGGCAAAAACTTCATTTTTGCGCTGATGCGGCAGCTAAAGCAGCCGCTACAGAAAGTGCGTTTATTTAATCGATTTTAATCCGCCTGCGCTCCCAAGCACCAAGCATCGGCAAAGATAGGGCTTTTTTAGAAAAAATACGTGCAAGGTGGCTGCTCAACGCATCGAGCGGTATCTATTTTTCAGGGTGGGAATTCATTCCCACCCTGAAAAATAACAAAGGCAAGCCCCCAAAAAGGATAATTACAAACATTTTGTTATTTTTCTTCCTTCTTTTGTAAAAAAGTGTAAATTTGCCGCTTGTTTTACTAGCAATTTATCGTTTATCAATTTCTCATGGAATATTTTGAAGTCGAAGGAGGGCATCGTTTGCATGGCACGATTACGCCGCAAGGTGCAAAGAATGAGGCATTGCAGATTTTGGCGGCAGTGCTTTTGACGGGGGAGAAAATGACCATCGCCCATGTCCCCGATATTGTAGATATTAATCGCCAAATTGAATTGTTGAAAGAAATTGGGGTGAAGGTGGAAAAAATCGCTGCCGATACCTACACCTTTCAAGCAGATAACATTCACCTCGAATACCTAAAAACGCCCGAATATTTGCAAAAAGCGGGAAAATTGCGTGGTTCGGTGATGTTAGCAGGTCCTTTGTTGGCGCGTTTTGGGGAGGCGTACATTGCGAAACCCGGCGGCGATAAAATTGGGCGCAGAAGAATGGACACGCATTTCTTGGGATTCACAGAGTTAGGCGCGGACTATGAATATGACGATGAGAATTATACCTATCGCTTGTTCCGCAAAAAACGCCTAAAAGGGAAATACATTTTGTTAGATGAACCTTCGGTAACGGGTACGGCAAATATCGTGATGGCTGCGGTCTTGGCGGAAGGGGTAACAACTTTATACAATGCAGCTTGTGAGCCGTATTTACAACAGTTGTGTAATATGCTCAACAGAATGGGTGCGAAAATTAGCGGCATTGGAAGTAATATGCTCACAATCAAGGGTGTGAAACAGTTAGGTGGCACAGAACACCGTATGTTAGCCGATATGATTGAGGTGGGGAGTTTTATCGGCATGGCAGCCATGACGCAAAGCAAACTGACTATTAAAGATGCTGATGTGGAACATTTGGGCATCATTCCCCAAATTTTTCGCAGAATGGGCGTAAAATTAGACATTGTAGGCAATGATATTATCGTTCATCGGCAAGATATTTGTGAGATAGAAGCGTTCATGGACGGCAGTATTATGACCGTTTCTGATCATCCTTGGCCAGGCTTTACCCCTGACTTGATGAGCATTATTATTGTCATGGCGACACAGTGTAAAGGTTCGGTTTTGATTCATCAAAAAATGTTTGAAAGCCGCTTATTTTTTACCGATAAACTCATCGAAATGGGCGCGCAAATTATCCTTTGTGATCCGCATCGTGCTACGATTATCGGTTTAGAGCGAAAAATCCCGCTTCGTGCGATTTCCATGACTAGCCCTGACATTCGTGCAGGAGTAGCTTTGCTGATTGCGGCACTTTCGGCAGATGGAACGTCAAAAATTCACAACATCGAGCAGATTGACCGAGGCTACCAAGACATAGAAGGACGTTTGCAAAGAATTGGCGCAAAAATTAAAAGAATAAAAGAATAGGGGACAGGTGAGTGAATAATGTTCAATGAACAATCACTCATTCTCCATTATTCATTCTCAATTATTATGGAATATCAATACATAGAATGTTCGATTCGTGAGCGAGTGGGCTATATTACCCTCAATCGCACCGACAAACGCAATGCGTTGAATGACGTATTTGTGAAGGAATTGATGCACGCTGTTTTGTTAGCGGAGCAAACGCCAGAAGTGAAAGTAGTAATTCTCAATGCAAAAGGAAGCGTTTTTTGTGCAGGTGCCGATTTGGAGATGTTACAAAAGATGCAAGCCTATTCTTTGGAAGAAAATTTTCACGATTCCTCTGCTTTGGCAGAGTTGTTTAAATTAATTTATCGTTCTTCGAAGGTGTATATTGCGCAAATCGAAGGACACGCGATTGCAGGCGGCTGCGGACTTGCCACCATTTGCGATTTTGCCTTTGCTGTTCCCGAAGCTAAATTTGGTTACACAGAGGTGAGAATTGGCTTTGTACCCGCTATTGTGATGTTCTTTTTGATTCGTAAAATTGGGGAAACGCGAGCAAAAGAAATGTTACTTTCTGGCGATTTGATTTCGGCAACGGAAGCCGTTCAATATCATTTGATTAACAAAACGATTCCTGCTGACGAAATTCAAACCAAAGTATTTGAATTTGCGCAAAAACTTTGCACCAAAAATTCGGAAGCTTCTATGCAATTAACGAAAAAAATGATTGCCGACATTCAGCTTTTCCCAATTGAGGAAGGTCTGCAATTTGCGGCAAAAATGAATGCTTATGCTCGCGCAACCGATGATTGTAAGCGAGGAATCGCGGCATTTTTGAATAAAGAAGAGATTGTTTGGTAAGCTTTTTTTAGAGTTCGGAACTTTTTAGAAAGTTCCGAACTCTAAAAATATATAATATAAATCTATTCCATGAGTGAATTATTGAAAAATTTCGATACATTCGAAAAAAAGCGTCAGAACCTCATACATTCGCTAGAAAATATAGGTGATGAAAAATTGAATACTGCACCCAAAGTAGGGGAGTGGTCAGCCATTCAAGTGATGTGGCATTTGATTTCAGCAGAAGGAAATGCGGTGAAATATGTGCGAAAAAAAGCCTTGGGCAAAAATGCCCTACAAACCGCAGGGTGGGGGAGTAGCGCGAGGCTTATTCTCCTTAATTTTGTGCTTGCGCTTCCTATCAAATTTAAAGCACCCAAAATTGTGGAAGCTGTGCCAGAAAGAGTGAGTTGGGAGGAAACTAAAAAAGAATGGGAAAAGGTGCGCCAAGAATTACGCGAATTGCTTGCATCGTTTGATGAAAATGAAATGCGCAAACCTTTATTTAAGCATCCCCTTGTAGGAAAAATGGACTTATATCAAATGCTTTCCTTCATGGAATCGCATTTTGATAGGCATTTAGGGCAAATTAAACGCGCCCTATCTCCACCCAACTAATTTTTCCTATAATTTATATTATGTTAACTTTATTGATAAGGTTTGGCGCAATTATGAACAAACAACAATTATCTGAAAAAATTAAGCAGGACGCGCTAGAATTAGGTTTTGACATGGCGGGTATTTCTGAAGCTGTTTTTTTAGAAAAAGAAGCAAAAGATTTGGAAATATGGCTCAAACAAAACCAACATGGCAGCATGACTTACATGGAAAACTATTTTGACAAGCGCACCGACCCGCGTTTGCTGGTAGAAGGCGCGAAGTCTGTCATTACAGTACTCCACAACTACTTCCCTACCCCATCGGATAAGCAGCCCGAAAATGCCCCAAAAATTTCGATGTACGCTTTGGGTGAAGATTATCACCATGTGTTAAAACGAAAACTGTATATTTTATTAGAGAAAATAAAAGAAAATTCCAGCCAAAATATCAATGCACGCATTTTTGTAGATTCGGCTCCTGTTATGGATAAGGCTTGGGCAAAACGCGCAGGTTTGGGTTGGATTGGAAAAAACACCAATTTAATTAGCCCGCAAAAAGGCTCTTATTTTTTTATTGGAGAAATTATTTTGGACTTGCCTTTGGACTATGATAGCCCCATAAAAGATTTTTGTGGTACTTGTACACGTTGCATTGATGCCTGTCCAACGGAGGCACTCCTCCCCTATCAAATTGATGCGAAAAAATGTATATCTTACCTTACTATTGAACTAAAAGAAAATATTGCAACAGAATTTGAAGGAAAAATGGACGGTTGGGCGTATGGTTGCGATGTTTGCCAAATTGTTTGTCCTTGGAATCGTTTTTCTTCGCCTCATCAAGAACCTGATTTTAAGCCATTAACACATATTTTAGCTTATACAGCCCAAGATTGGTTAGATTTAGACAAAAGCACTTTTAAGAAAATTACGAAGAAATCAGCAATGTCAAGGGTTAAATGGGAAAAATTGAAGCACAATTTACAGATAAGCCACAAAAAAACAGACTCATAATCTTTAGAGATTACAAAGTCTGTTTCCATTAACTAGTGAAAGTTAGTTTATTCTTTATCTATTTGAAAGTGAACTAAAATCGAAATTTATCATCTCTTTGTCAGGCACTCCCATTTTTGAATTAAAAATCTGATAGGAAACGGTTCCATTTACTACGGGATTCAACTCAGTAACTTTGGCTCTTTGAATAAAAACCACCGAATTAGTAAAACAATTCATCTCCATCTGTAACACAGGATGTTTTTGAGTCCTGCGATTTTCTGGATTTAACTCCACTAAGTCCCCTACTAGCTCAATTCCTTTACTATTTGCACCTAACTCAAATGTCGTAGGCACTAAAGATTTTTGAGGCTGAGTGGTAGAAGAAAGGGCAACCCCTTCTTTCAAGACTGCGCTGAAAATGAACACAACTTCATCGCCAACTTTTACAGCAGTACTTGGCTTACATTTGTGGCTCCAAGCGATAGATTTGAGTAAAGCGTTCTGCACTTCCTTTATCTCGCTTGTTTTATTGGACTGTTTGGTACTTGCTGCTGCTGTTGTTGCTGCATAAGTTCCGGACGGTCCCCTTTCACCTGAAATTCTATCATATTGAGCAAGGACGTTATTTACTAAAAAAAAGCTCAATAGTACTAAAAAAAACACTCTGTTGGTCATAAGTCTTAACATTTTACAGGGTAACAATTAACGGCTCTTTGATTATGATTACAAATTTAGTACCTCTTTTTGTAAAAAACAAATTTTTTTTCAAAAATCTTACATGATTTTATCACTTTTTTTTGTTTAAATCTGTTTCAAATAAGCATTTACACCCATTTTAACGCTATTTTTACTTAAAAAGTTTCAAAAAATTGCAAAAAACTTACATTGAAACTTAATGCTAAAAATATACGAATCGCAGAAATATTCAATACAATTTAATAATTAAATGGTCGTATATTTATCAAAAAGTAATCTCCATTTTTAATCATTAAAATGTGTAACTAACTAAAAATCAATTGCCTTATGAAGATATCTTCATAAGGCAATTGATTGGAAAATTAACGGGGAATTACTTGAAAAATACAAGAATTATCTATCGATAAAGAAGCGATGCGGATAAGAAACCTCAGAAGTTTCAACTTTCAAAATATATGCACCTGCTGCAAAAGTACTTGTATTGATTACTTGCGTTTGTTTTCCAGCCTGCGCTTGTATATTTTTTTGCGCAATCAATCTTCCACTCAAATCATAAACAGATAAGGTCATTTCTTCTGTTTTTTCGCTATCAATTTCCACATTCAACTCATTTTGTGCAGGATTAGGATACACATTTGCAATAGATGTTAATTCAGGAGCTTCGATACCCGTTGCTGTTGCCACGATTGTGAAATTTTTGGTATTAATGTTAAAGAAAATATTATTCTCACATTCTACTCTAAATCGTCCTTTAGTCGTTGCTTGATTTGGGATAATAATCGTTTCGCTACCATCATTAGGCGTACTTGCCGTTACAACCACAGGATAAGACAAACCACCATTCAAAGACAACAAAATTTTGACATTTGGGCAAGAAATTGGCGACACATTAGTGCCCGCTACGTTCCATGTTACATCTGTTGTATTTGCACCATTTGCAGTGTAAGTAATTCCTAGCGCATTTTGAGAAGTTACTGTAAAAGGTCCCGCAGTAGCAGAAGTAGAAACCGTTATATTCACCTCATCAGAACAACCTCCGCCTGCTTTGTCGTCTCTTGCCGTTCCTCTAAATTTCATTTGACGCGCTACAGAAGGCAATACTTCATAAGGAGTTGCAGAGCCACCTGCATAAGAAACAAGATTAGGCAAACTGCGAGTAGGTGTATTTACAGGTGCAAAAGAACGGAACATAGGACCCGTTGCGTTTGTCGTCTGTGGCGAGAGCGTAGAGCCACTGTTGGCATCTATTTGTTCCCAATTATATTTTAATGCATCGCCATCAGCATCTGAAGCAGTCATCGTTAAATAAAAAGGCGTAGATTTTGGAATTAAATAGGCATTAGTTGCAACATCTGCCACAGGCGCATTGTTTGTAATATTGGTCAAAATATTTTGGCAACTTGTACTTAAGATTTTTTGAGACATTTGGGCAATGCTACCAATATGGAAAAAATGTTGTGCTGAACCATAAGAATTTCCCGTACATACTGTATTATATGCCATAATTGTAATGCCTCCACCTGCTTCATAAGAAGTACCTGCCGAAAAATTACCGCTACCACATTGTCCACTTGTAGAATTGTGTGTGTGAGTAACATTAAACAAATGTGCGGTTTCGTGCATTGTGATAACCTCAAAGGAAGACCCAAAAGGACCTTGACCAAAATCCATTCCGCAAGCTGCTTTTCCTTTATTGGTAGAAGAACATAATCCACTTAATATTGCAAGTCCTCCGTTCCAACCTTTGTTATACACCTCCCCTATTTCATATTTTCCATTTCCTATTGTGTTATCCAATGAATTTTGGTTTTGTGTCAAAGTGCTAGAACTTGGGAAGGTAACTGTGGTAAAGGGGTCAGTAGCCGCATTTGTGTAAATAATCGAAGAATCCGTTACCAAAGTAAAACGTACTGCGATTGTTTTTTCGTAAACCGCGGAGATATTATTTACCGTTGCTGTTAGGTTATTCAATGCTAAGGCTTTGCTATTACCCGACCAAACAGTATA
This sequence comes from Bacteroidia bacterium, assembly GCA_046160275.1. GTDB lineage: Bacteria > Bacteroidota > Bacteroidia > J057 > J057 > JBJXHA01. Next base: position 7,640 of record JBJXHA010000572.1, read on the forward strand.
TTCTCCTGTCAAAGAAATCGCCATACGGTAGGTACGCAAAGAGCAATCACCTGCCAATACTTTTGCTTGGCTATAATCACCTGCCAAAATTTCCTCCTCTATTTTATCCTCCGTACCGCAAGCATATTCGTACTGTCTGTCATTGTTTCTATAATAAGAAATGTGTGCATCAGAAGTGGCATTATTTCTCACATAGGGAGTTACATAAAATACCCCTTCTTCTGCTCCTAAGACAATCGCGTCTAAGCCCATTGGACCTACTGTGATACGGGTTGTTACGCCTTTCATGTCCATACATTCGCCCAAATAAGTATGAATCATCGGAAATTGACTAGCCGCTTTCGCACCCAAAATTGGAGATTCTACCAATTTAAACAAGTGATTGCTACCATCTGGAAAAGGAAGTTCTATGGTTTGCGAACTTTTAGCTACCAAGCCATAGCCCACGATGGCTTCCATAGGCGTAGTTTGTTGTATGGCTTGTAAGGCATTGAGGTCTAAGGAAACCAAGCGATACTCGCTAGGAATAATTACCCTATCGTTTTGTAGATGGCTGTATTTTACTTCCGATACATCGCGCCAAAGATTCGCACTTTGTTGTGCTTGAATACTAGGCAATGCGCAAGTCATTGCTAAGAGTGTGAATAAAAAACGTTTCATACGTGTGTGAATGATATTAAATGAATATATTTTACGATAACGAATATTTTTCAAAAAAGAACGCACAAAGATAAAAAAATGCTGCTAGAAAATGTTCCTATAATTTTACAGGTTAACGACCCTCTGCAATTCCTTTGAGAAAGAATGGGTCTAAATAAGTACGAAGTTGCGACAATATTTGTAAGTGATTTTCTGTTTCGGGAGGGTGAGGTGTATTTTTTAAGAATTTTTTCCATCCTTTATGAGAACCTTTGCTTTGCCCAAATTCATTGTTTAGCACGCGATTATATAAAGTTAAAGGCATTTTTCGGTCTTCAAAAGCGGTGAATAAGGCTTGTTCAAATAAAGCATCCGCTAATTTTTGGTATTTCCATATCAAATAAATATCGTACAAATCTTTTGCTTTCCATTGTCCCGCTTTTAAGTCCCAAAACTCAAATAAACCATGCACTTTCCAAGCTAAAGCCAATTCGGGACGAATTGTGTGAATTTTGGTCGGAATGTTCAATAAACCTGGATATTCCCACCAAATTGCGGGTGGAACAAGCGGGTCGTTAAAACTCATGTCTATTTGGATTTCAAGGTATATATCGGCAATTTTTACAGGAAAAAGATAACGAACACCAGGCGAAACAGTTTCTTCCCAAATGACTTCGGTTTTCATTTGGTCAGGAAAAATTTGTATCTCATCATCTAAATTAACCAAGCAAAGTGAATGAACAAAATCCGTAGCGCGTTTTTCATCGAAAGGATAAATTGCCATAAAATCCAAATCACGCACTTGACGAAAATGCGGTTTTGTCCAAGCGCGTGTAAGCAAACTTCCACGCAAAATCACTTCTTCTGCTTGGGTAAGTTGAGCAGAACGCCTAGCAATTCCTTCTAAAACGTATAGTTTTAACAGAGAGTCAAAATCTGTGTTGTGTTCAATTGCAAGTGCTTGAATTGGGTGTAATAGATTCATTAAGAAGATAACTTTTCTTTATCGCAATTTTTCTCACAAGTCATACAATTCAAGGTAAGCCAGTTATTGTCCACCTCTACTTTGCTGTCATAAATGCAATATTCGGTGATATTTTTAAGTAGAACATAATGAGATTGTGCTAATTCATTTTGCAAAAGTTGGAATTGCGCTTGACTTTCTTGCAAACCTAAGGTATAATGTCGAAGGGTGATAAAATGTTCAGAAAGTCCATTTGTATATGATTTAAAGGCATTTTTTGACAAATGTGCTTGGTGTTTTTGGCAAAGGGAAAGCAAATTTTCTATGGAGGTATTTTCATTGATTTCTATTTTTGTATGATGTTCAAAATAATTTTTAGGAGAATGATTTGCTGCCTCTGTGGAGGTTTGAGGAATGTGTTCGTTCCAAGGCGAGGCTTCGATTTTTAGGCGAGAAACTGAAAAACCTGCTATTTCTAATTGTTTTGCCAACTGTTCTACTTCTTTTTTTACCGTTTCATATTCTCCTTGATGAAAAGAGCAAGTCATAGGTTGAATAGGCACATCACCTCGCGCCAATTCTATCACAATTGCTTTGACATTCAACTGATTAGCTGTATTTAAAAAGCGTTCTTTTTGTGTATTTTCGTAATTTTGTAGGGTAATATGCGCCTCAAAATTGCCGCGATAAGTATAAGTCATAAGTTAGTGAATAATTAAGAATGATTAGTGAATAATGGCAAGTTGTTGCTAATTAATTATTTAACTTAGTTTTCTAGCAAATAACGAGAATTAATGATTCAACAAGATTTCGCTCGCTTTTTGCCATTTTTCTTTTCTATCAAACCAATAATTTTGTAGCAAAGGCAAGATTTCGTATGCTACAATGGCTTGATACCATTTTTCAAAGGTGCTAGGCTGGTGGTTTGGGGGAAAACTCAAAAAATAGCCATGTCCAATGCAAAAATCCGCGCCTAATTCGGCATCATTGGCAATCATGTCATTGAGAACTTGCAGTCTATGGCAAATTTGAACGATATCTGAAAGTGGAAATTGCGTTTTTTGATGCACATATTGGTGAAATTTTTCCTCAAAATAAGGAGAAATCGTAGCAAAGGCAAAACGTCTCCGCAGCGCGTAATCCATCATTGCAAGGGAATGGTCAGCCGTATTCATGGTGCAGATAAGATGCACATTTTCAGGCAAATAAAAGGTTTCGCCCTCGCTATAAGTCAAGGTCATGGCGTTTTGTTTCCCACGTTTATCCGTCTCCAATAAAAACAACAGTTCCCCGAAAATTTTGGCAATGTTTCCACGATTGACTTCCTCAATCAAAAAAATGAATTTTTGCTGTGGCTGCTGCATCGCTTTTTCACAAAAACGATAAAAGATGCCTTTTTGTACCGTAAATGTGCCGTTTTTAGGTCTAATTCCCAGCACAAAATCCTCGTAACTATAAGAGGGATGAAACTGCACCATTTCCGTATTTTGCGTTTTCCCTTGACAAAGATGAAAGGCTAAACGTTTGGCAATGAAACTTTTGCCTGTTCCCGAAGCTCCTTGCAAAATCAAGTTCTTTTTTCGCTCAATTTGAGAAATCAAATCGCTCCAAATTTCTTCTGCGAGAAAAATAGTTGCCTGCTTTTCTTCTAAAGAGTAATCAATTTCGGGCTCATGTAGTTCTTCTTTATTGGAGAAAACTTGTTGGTTTTCAACTACTTCCGATGTTTGTGTAATTTTTGCTTTTTTCTTCAGCTTTTTCTTTTTGCTTTGCTGTTGCAAGAATTTATCCGCTTCATTTTCCGCCATGGATTCATTCAACATTTCCGCCAAACCATCTTGTTTGGGATAGACCTCAAATCCTTTTTCAGCCAACTCTTTCAATAGCTCATCAATCTCAACTAATTGAATTTCAATATCTTTGATGCCTGCAATTTCACAAGCCTTAAGCAACAACAATTTTGGCGGAAAACTTTTTCCGTTATAGACCAAGCCATAATTTAAGGTTTCACTGCTTCCCGGAAATTTTTCCAGCTCTGCAAGTGCTTGGTGTAGTTGCGCTTGTGTGATGTGGGCGAGATAGGACATGGTTTTTATTTAGGTTTGCTCCTCCCCCACTTTCACTACCAAATGATTCACGACCATTTCCACAGCCGCTTTCATGTTATCATGTGTGTTTTTGTGGTTAGGAATGATGATATGGCAATCGTTTTTGGTAGGCTCGACAAATTGGCGATACATGGGCGCAACAAATTTATGATAATCACGAATGGTTTCTTCGAAAGAGTAATTTCGCTCACGAACATCACGCAGAAGTCGCCTTGATAAGCGCAGATAATCTTCAGCATCAATAAAAATGCGCAAATCCATCAAATCGGCAACAGGTTTATGATGAAAAACTAAAATCCCTTCCAAAATAATTAAAGGCGTGGGTTCGTACCGAAAAGTGCGTGCTGTTTTTTTGGGATTATTGAACGTATATTCTTTAATTTCAATGGTTTCCCCATTCATTAAGCGGCGAACATCTTGCTCAAAACGCTCCAAATCCAAAGAGTCAGGATGGTCAAAATTTACATGACCTTCCTCATCGGGCGTTTGTTCTTCCCAATCTTTGTAATAATTATCTAGCGAGATCAAACTCATTTGATTTCTATCAAAATGCTTCAACAGTTGACGGAGCAGGTAGGTTTTACCTGAAGCACTTCCTCCACAAATTCCTACGATATACATAAATAACAGTAAACAAATAACAGTGAACATTCAGAATTATATAGAGTTCGGAACTTTTTAGAAAGTTCCGAACTCTATATAATTCTATCCAATATGCGATAATTGTTTGGCAATGATAAAAGCTGCACCTGCGGCAATTGCGCCAATGAACATAGTACGGGCTGCCCCACCGATAGGAGGTTGTCCTGTTGCTTTGCTTTTATAAAAACCAAAAATAAACAAAGCAAATAAAGTAATTACAACGGAATATATCAACCCTTCGGCAGGCGTTTTGGTAAACATATACGGAATTAATGGCACAAATCCCCCAATAATGTAAGAACCTGCAATAAAAGCCGCGCTTATTCTTGCCTGATTCAGTTCGGGTTCTTCCAATCCCAATTCAAATTTCATCATAAATTGCACCCATTTGTCTTGGTTTTTTGACAATTCCTCCACAACCGCCTCTTGCGTTTGAGGAGAAATACCGTATTCTTCCAAAATTTCCCGAATTTCTCGTTTCTCCGCTTCTGGCTTTTCTACCGTTTCTTGATATTCCCGCTTCAATTCAGAGTGGTAATGGTCGTATTCTGTTTTTCCTGCCAAATAGCCGCCCAAACCCATGGCAATTGAGCCTGCAATGATTTCTGCTATACCCGCCGTTACGATAATCCAATTGCTTGCAACTGCCCCTGTAAGCCCTGCAGCCAAGGCAAAAGGAACGGTCAAGCCATCGGACATACCGATAACTATATCTCTTACTCGCTCTGAACCCGTAAAATGCTCCTCGTAATGATGTAAATGCGTGTTTGCGCTATGATGACTGTGATGATCTGACATGAGATTGATGGGAATAATAAGTTAATGAAACAAAACTACAAAGAAATTTTGAATTGAAAACTTTTCTAGTGAGAAATAGTTATATATGCGTTTTTGAAGGT